>NZ_JBSGDT010000011.1:0-203412 GCF_053602515.1 Amycolatopsis sp. NPDC004368
GCCACACGGTTCGACAAACTCGCAGTCCGCTACGAGGCAACCGTGCACGTCGCGGCGATCAACGAGTGGCTACGCCATTGAAACAGGCTCTAGGCCGCAGGGGTGGGGCGCGTGCTGCGCTTGCTCTCCTCCAGCAGCACGTCGAGCAACGGGTTGGTGTTCTCCCGCAGCCACATCAGCGCCAGCCCCAGCGGCGCGGCGTCCTCGAGCGGCACCCACGCCAGCCGGGGGTAGGGGAAGTAGGCGGCGGTCGACGCGGGCGCGATCCACGAACCCCGCCCGGCGGCCACGTGGTGCAGGCACTCCTCGGGCGTCCGGCCCTGGGGACCGTAGATCGCGCGGGTGCCGTCGGGTCTCGGGTCGATGAACCAGAACCGCACCACGGCGTCGGGCATGCCGTCGCGCGGGCCGACGATCGGTTCGCAGACCAAGTCGGACACCCGCAGTGACGCGCGGCCCGCCAGGCGGTGCCCGGGCGGCAGCGCGACCCAGCGCGGCTCGTCGAGCAGCCGGTGGGTGACGAAGCGGCGGTCGTCGCCGATGGGCAGCCACAGGAACGCGGCGTCGGCGGTGCCGGCGAGCAGGGCGTCGAGCTCGTCGGGCAGGGTGTGCACCGCGAGCGGCTCGACCTCGACGTCGGGTGCGACCAGGCGCAGCGCAGACTCGACCTCCGGCAGGAAGTGCGCGGTGCTCTGGGCCTTGAACGCGATCCGCAGCCGCCCGGTCAGGCCCGCGCCGACGTGCCGGGCCTCGGCGACCATCGCGTTGGTCGCCGTGATCAGCTCGCGTCCCTGCTTCAGGAACACCTGGCCGGCGGCGGTGAGCTCGACCCCCCACGACCGGCGGCGGACCAACGGTGTCCCGGCCACCTGCTCGAGCTGGCGGATCTGCCTGCTGACCGCCTGCTGGGTCATCATCAGCCGCCCGGCCGCACGGGTCATGCTGCCCTCGTCGGCCACGGCTTCGAGCGCTTTGAGCAGGCGCAGATTCAGGTCCACCGTCCGATCCTCGTCACAACGGATCGTTGTGGCAACCACAACCATCCAGTGTTTCCCTTTCCCGCACCCCGGCCGGACCATAGCTGTATTGACACAGGGGAGCAGTTATGAATCTCAGCGGGAAAGTGGCGCTCGTCACGGGATCGTCGAAAGGCCTCGGCCGGGCGATCGTGCTGCGGCTGGCCGAACAAGGCGCCGACGTGGTCATCAACTACTCCCGCGACGCGTCCGCCGCAGAAGAAGTGAAAAAGGCGGCCGAGGCACACGGCGTGAAGGCGCTCGTGCACGCCGCCGACGTGTCCCAGGTGGACGGCATCATCGATCTCTACGACGCGGCGGTCGCCGAGTTCGGGAAGATCGACATCGTCGTGGCCAACGCGGGAATGGAAAAGGTCAACATTCCGGTCACCGACGTCACCGAAGAGGACTTCGACCTTCTCTTCCGGGTGAACACCAAGGGTCCGTACTTCGTGCTCCGCGAGGCCGCTCGCCGCATCGCCGACGGTGGCCGCATCATCACCATCTCGTCGAACACCACGACGGTGCCGCAGCTGGGCGTCGGCCTCTACGGCACCAGCAAGGTGGCCACCGGTTACCTCGTGAAGGTGCTCGCGATGGAGCTCGGCCCGCGTCGCGTCACCGTGAACACGGTGGTGCCGGGACCGATCGACGGCGCCGGGATTTTCACCGAAGGCAACGAGGAGTACAAGCAGAGCCTCGTCCAAATGGTCCCGCTTGGGCGATTGGGCACCACGGAAGACGTCGCCGGGGTCACGTCGTTTCTCGCCGGCGACGATGCCGCGCTGATCACGGGCCAGCAGATTGTCTGCGACGGCGGAATGCACTGACCACCGAAAGGAATTGTGGGAAAATGACAGGGACTATGCGCGCGGCGCAGGTTCAGCAGGCGGGCGGTCCGTTCGTTCAGGTCGAGCTGCCGATCCCCGAGCCGAAGCCCAATGAGGTTCGGATCAAGGTGCACACGTGTGGCGTGTGCGGTGGCGAGGTCATTCCCCGCATGGGGCTGTTCGGCACCGAACTGCCGCGCGTGCCCGGGCACGAGATCGCGGGAGTCGTCGACGCGGTCGGCGATGCCGTGACCATGTACAAGGTCGGGGACAAGGTCGGCTGCGGCTGGGCCGGTGGTGTCGATTTCACCTGTGAGTTCTGCCGCCGCGGTGACTTCGTCAACTGCGACAGCCGCACGATCACGGGTACGAGCTACGACGGTGGTTACGCCGAGTACATGGTCACCCCGGAGGACGCGGTCGTCCGGATCCCCGAAGGGCTGACGTTCGCCGAGGCCTCGCCGCTGCTGTGCGCCGGCATGACCGGTTTCAACGCACTGCGCCACGCCAAGGCCGGCCCCGGCGACCTCGTCGCGGTGCACGGTGTGGGCGGTGTCGGACACCTCGCCATCCAGTTCGCCAACAAGATGGGCTTCCGCACCGTCGCGATCAACCGCGGTCGAGGCAAGGAAGAGCTGGCCCGCAAGCTCGGCGCCGACGAGTACATCGACAGCAACGAAGGCAGCATCGGCGAGTCCCTGCAGAAAATGGGTGGCGCGTCGGTGGTCCTCGGCACGGTCGACCGCGCCGAACTGCAGTCGGACCTGCTCAACGGCATCCGCCCCAACGGCCAGGTGATCGTGGTCGAAGGTCAGGATCCGATCCAGGTCACCGGCCACCACATGTCGGACTACCGGCTGAACCTCTCCGGCTGGTACAGCGGCGTGTCCCGCGACGGCGAGGACACGCTGAACTTCGCTCTGCTGCGCGGCATCCGGCCGGTGTACGAGGTCTTCCCGCTGGAGAAGGCGGAGGAGGCCTACCAGCACATGCCGAAGGCCAACATCCGCGTCGTGCTCCAGGTCTCGCAGGACTGACCGGCTGATCCCGAAGGGGAACGCGCTCACCCCGGGGTGGGCGCGTTCCCCTTTTCCAGCTTCAGGGCGATGCCGTCGAGCAGCGAGCGCAGACCGAGCTCGAACAGCTCGTCGAGATCGAGGTCGTAGCCCTCTTCCTCCAGCGTGGTGAGCATCCGCGTGAAGACGGGGTGGCCGCCGCCCGCTTTGATCGCCGCGTGGTCCGGTGCCTGCGTGGCCAGCCACTCCTCCTCGGTCAGCCCGGACGCGCCGGCCGCGTGCCGCTCGCGTTCGAGGTGCACGGCGACGCCCTGGATGTAGCTGAAGAACAGCACGTGCAGATCGCACAGCCGGGCCGCGGACAGGCCGAACCCGTCGAGGGCCGCCAGCGCCTGCTCCGCGTGCGTGGCCAAGTTGGGCAGCGGCAACGGGCGCGTGATCGGCGAGAGCTGCGCGAGCCACGGGTGCCGCCGGTACAGCGACCACAGCGTGCGCCCGGCGAGCTCGAGCCGCGCGCGCCAGTCGCCCACCAGGCGCGCGGGGTATCCGCGTTCGCCGAACGCCGCGTCGGCCATGAGCACCACCAGCTCGTCGCGCCCGCCGACGCAGCGGTACGGCGCCATCGCCGCGACACCGAGCCGCGCGGCGACCCCGCGCATCGACAGTGCGGCGAGGCCTTCCTCGTCGGCGATCGTGATGGCCGTGCGCACGATCCGTTCGCGCGACAGACCCGGCGGCCGCGGCCGGGCCTGGAGCTCGACCCGCCGGCCCGCCACCACGGTCCCGGACCGTGGTTCGGCCCGCACCAGGCCTTCCTGCCCGAGCGCGGCGAGCGCCTTGGCCGCGGTGGCCGTGCGACGCCCCATTCCGCGGCGATCCGCCGGGTCGAGGGCACCTTCGCGCCGGCCACCAGCTCACCCTCGGCGATCCGGCGGCCGGCACTCCACGTGTCGAGGTGGATCTGCTGCATGGCGTCGAAGTAGAAATGCGGCGCACCAGCCATTTCGGACAGCAGCCGCGACACCTCCCACCCCGCTCCGGCCAGCCGCTCGGCGACGATCTCCTTCTGCGCCACCACATCGCGGTGGTCGTAGGACAACGGCTCGGACGCGAACCCGAGCGTCACCCGCAGTTCGGTGTTGTCGTGCACCGGGTAGACGGCGCCGCCGGTCTCGCGGTCGCGGAACCAGACCTGCCAGTTGTCCAGGTCGAGGACGTTGGGCGCGGGGAAGATCGCCAGGTACTGCCCGAGGTGCTGCGCGAAGCGCTCTTCGGGCCAAAATTGTCCTAGTACAGTCGGCCATCTGTACTAGGACAGGCGGAGGTGGGGATGACCGGGCAGCGCTACCTGGAGATCGCGGCGGAGTTGCGCCCACAGTTGGCTGGCTGACGCCAGTGTTTCGGCCGTAAGGATACGACCAACACCTGGAGGAAACCATGCGCGACGTCCTCGTCTCCGGCGCCGGCATCGGGTGACGCTGCTCGGGCGACGCGGGCTACTGCGCGTCGCCGCTTTCGGGCCAGGGCACCAGCCTGGCGCTCGTCGGCGTCTACGTGCTCGCCGAAGAGCTCGCGCGCCACGCCGACCACGCCGCCGCTTTCACCGCCTACGAAACGAGGTTGCGCCCCTTCGTCGCCGCGAACCAGGCATTGGCGACGGAAAACCCCAGCGGTCGCGCGGCCGAGGAGCCGGTGGCTCGCGCCAAGAATGCGATCAGCCTCACGTAACTCCCGAAGACCCCGGCAGAGCTTGGCCCGGCGTTCAGCCACGCCACGGTAGTGCGTCAGATCGGCGTTACCCGATCGGGTGAAGGTTGGCAGGTTGCGCTTCCCCGAATGGAGGAACCTGATGGTCGACGAGGCCTGCCGGCACGACGGACTGCACCGAAGGGCGTTTTTCGGGCTCGCCGCGGGGGCGGTGGCGGCTCCGGCGCTCGCGACGCTGCTCGGTGCCGCGCCGGCGCAGGCCACGCCCGGCCGGCCGGGTCGCAAGCTCACGTTCGCCGCGGTGTCGGACACGCACGTGAACACCACGAGCCCGCAGTCGACCACGTGGCTCGCGCAGGTGTACCAGTCGATCGCGCGCCGCGACCCGGACCTCGTGCTGCACTGCGGCGACATCACCGACACCGGCCTGCCCGACGAGTACGACCAGTACGGCCGGCTGCTGCCCGAGGAGTTGCGCGGGAAGATCCACTACTCGCCGGGCAACCACGAGACGCGCTGGGACCCCTCGGCCAAGAAGGAGTTCCACAGCCACTTCGGGCCGACGCCGTACTCGTTCGACGCCGGCGGCGTGCACTTCGTCGGCTTCGACCCGACGCAGGTGCTGCAGGAGCCCGGGCACTACGGGCCCGCCGGCCTCGACTGGCTCGAGCGCGACCTGCGCCGCCTGCACCGGGACACGCCCGTGGTGCTGTTCCAGCACTTTCCGTTCGGCAACCAGTTCTACTACGTCGACGACCAGCCGGCGGTGCTCGACGTGCTGGCGGAGCACAACCTGCGCGGCGTGATCGCCGGCCACGTGCACCGCGAGGACGTGACCCGTTTCAACGGGCTCACCCAGGTGACGCTGAACGCCGTGCTCAACGGTCCGACCTACTACTGGGCCGAGAAGACCGTGGACGCGCACGGCACCGCCGTGCTCGACGTGCGCCGGGTCACCGTGGCCGCCGACGGCACCGACACCGAGGCGCCGTTCGCGACCATCCCGCTGACCGGTGGCGGGCAGGGGCGCGAGCAGCGGCCGCGTTACGTCCACGCGGGCAAGGTTTCCGGTGGCTCGCTGCCGGTCGAGGTGCGGGCGTCGGCCACGCAGCAGGTGGGCGTGCAGCCGTACCCGCAGGCCGTATTCGGGGGCACGAGCCCCGCCGCGTGGCAGCCGCTGTCCGGCGCGAAGGACCGCTGGACCGGTAGCGTCGACGTCTCGGCGCTGGCGCCGGGCCACCAGCGCCTGCAGGTGCGCGTGAACGCGGCCGACGGCAGCTGGTGGGAGCAGGTGGTGCTGTTCACCGTGCCCGCGGTGGCCGGCGACCCCGTCGGCCGCTGGCAGGAGCAGCTCTCCGGTTCGGTGCAGGGCGGCGTGACCCTCGCGGACGCGCGCAGTGGCCTGGTGCTCGCCGCGTCTTCGGCCGGCGAGGTGACGGCGTTGCGGCGTGGCGGGCAGCGCGCGTGGCACACGCAGGTCGGCCCGGTGTACCGGCGTCCGGCGGTGAACGGACAGCTGGCCTTCGTGCCGTCGGCCGACCACCACCTGTACGCGCTGGATGTCCGCAATGGACGGCGGGTGTGGTCGTTCGACGCGCACGCACCTGTGATCAGCGCTCCGCTGGTCTCCACTGTGGACGGACGCGAGCAGGTGGTGTTCTCCGCGGGGCAGGCGTTGTTCGCCCTCGGTACCGACGGCCGGCGCCATTGGTCCGTGCCGGCGCGCGGGTTCTCGTCCGGGCAGGCCGCGAGTGACGGCGAGCGCGTGTACACCGCGGCGGCCGACGGTTACGCGCGGGCGCACGACGCGCGCACCGGCGCGGAGGTGTGGGCCTACCAGATGGTGACCGGGGTGGAGCACCGGATCGCGCTGTACAGCGGGTGGGACACCGTGGTGGCGCTCGGGGGAGGGGTGGTGATCGTGGCGACGGTGTCGAGTGCGATCGCGCTCGACGCGGCCACGGGTGCGGTGCGCTGGACGGTCCCCGGGAGCGCGATGTACGCGCCCGCGCTGATCGTCGGGGACAGCGTGCTGCTGACCACCGAATGGGGGGTGCTGACGCTCGTCGACCTCGCCACGGGGAAGACCCGGTGGACGACGAACCTCGCGCTGCGCGTGTTCAACGCGGGAGTCGCGATCAGCGACGGCACGGCGTGGGTGCTGACCGTCGACGGCAAGGTGATCGGCGTGCGGCTCGCCGACGGCGCGCGGCTGGGCTGGCTGCAGCAGAGCCTCGTCTACACCTTCGGCCGGCCGGTGATCGACGGCCGCGCGCTCGTGGTCGGCGACCAGAACGGTGTCGTGCACGGGATTTCCCTCCCCTGAGTTCCACCGGCGCCCGATCGGTGCCGGTGCCTGGAAGAAGGACAGAGATGGGCCTCACTCGAAGACAGTTCATCGTGGCGGGCGGCGCGGTCGCCGCGTCCGGTCTCGTCGCCACGCCGGCGGTCGCCGCGACGCAGGAGCTGCCGATCCTCGGCGGGTTCCCGTTCGGCGGCGGCAGCGGGGAACCGAAGGGGCAGTGGCTCGTCGGCGACACGCACGTGCACGACGACCACTCCTCCGACGGCAGCCTGCCGCGCCAGCAGTCGAAGCAGGCGCTGCCCGGCAACCTGCCCGTCGGTGACCAGATCGGCCAGGCCGAGCGCACCGGGCTCGACTTCCTGCCGCTCACGGACCACCGCACGTACGACCAGCACTGGGATCCGCAGTGGACTTCCGGGAAGCTGCTGCTGATCCCCGGCGAAGAGGCCAACGGCTCGCCGCACGCGATCGTGCTCGGCGCGGTGGACAACGTCGTCGACGGCGCGAACCCGCCAGGCTCGGCGGCGTTCCGGCACGTGCAGCAGTCCATTTGGGACGCTCGCTCGCAGGACGCGGTGTGGCACGTGGCGCACCCGGACGACGGTGAGTTCACCCGCGAGGCCGGGCCCAACGACAACGCCAGCGTGCAGGGTGTGCACAACATCGAGGTGCTCAACGTCTCGACGGACCCCGACGCGCAGATGGATTACGCCGAGAACCGCTGGAACGCCGGGTACGTCACCGGCGTGACCGCCGCGAGCGACTGCCACTTCCGTGAGCTGTGGGACATCGCCGGTCCCGGCCGGCCCGCCACGCGCGTGTTCGCGGGTGAGCGCAGCGTGCGCTCGATCCTCGACGCGCTGAAGGTCGGCCGCACCACGGTGTCGTCCGGGGTGTCCGGCCCCTTCGTGACGATCGAGGCCGACCTCGACGGCGACGGTCGGTTCGAGGCGATGGGCGGCGACGAAGCCGTGGTCGGCTCGCGGAAGCTGCCCAAGCGCGCCGCGCTGCGCGTGCGGGTGCGCCAGGGCGCCGGGACGCGGCTGCTCGTGTACGGCACGCCCGGTCGCTCGGGCAAGGCCCTGCTCGACACCACTGTGCGCGGCAACGACGACACGCGCACGCTGCCGATCACCCTGGCCGGTGACCACGTGTGGTTCCGCGCCGAGGTGCGCTCGCCGGGCAGCGCGTCCGGCGCCGACGCCGACCCGACGCTGCCCGATCAGCTGCGCGCGGCGACGTCGCCGGTGTTCGTCTCGGTCGGCCGCGTGGCCACGCCGAAGCCCGAGATCCCGTTGCCCGCGGCGCAGACCAGCCGCGACAACGCGACGGCGGTCCTCGGTGGAACCGGGCAGTTCACCGGGTTCGCCGACGTCGCCGTGTCCGGTAACGACGTGCACGTGGTCGCGCAGCGGCACGCCGGCGGGCGCAGCACCGTCGTCTACAAGCGCGTGGACCGGCGTGGGTTCGGGCTCTTCGAGGTCGAGTTGTCGGCCGGCTCGGGCACGGCCACGGCGCCGCGCATCGCCGCGTCCGGCCGTGACGTGTGGGTGGTCTGGCAGGACGAGCGCGGCCAAGAACAGCCGCACCGGCCCGCGATCTACCTGCGCCACAGCTCCACCGGCGGCCTGCTGTTCAGCCCGGCCGTGCGGCTCGACGCCGGCACCGGCCGCGCCGTGCACCCGGCCATCGCGCTGCTCAGCGGTGGGCAGCCGGTGGTCACGTGGGCCGACAACACCGGCGGCGCGTTCGACGTGTTCGCGCAGGTCGTGGGCGTCGACCGGAAGCCGGTCAACCTGTCGGCCGCGGGCAAGGCGGTGAGTGCGGGCAACCGCGCGGTGGATGCCCGCTCGCCCCGCTATCCGGCGTCGGTGTTCCCGACCGTCGCCGTCGGCCACGACGACCGCATCCTCGTGGCGTGGCAGGACGACCGCTTCGACCCGGATCCACTGTGGACGGGCCACACCCCGCCCGCCGGCCAGCCCGCCTCCGGCGGCACGGACCCCGACAACTGGCAGATCCTCGCCAGCTCCCGCCCGGGTACCCGCGGCAACTGGGGTTCGGCGGTGCAGGTCAGCGCCGTGACCGACCGGGCCGACCGCCACCCGAGCGCGGCCGTCGACCGCTCGGGTGCGTTCGTGGTCGCGTGGGACAGCGGCGCGCTGCAGAGCTCGGGCGCGAACCTGTCGCTGCGTTCGAGTCGTTCGGCTGACGGCCGCACCTGGTCGGCGGGCACCCCGTTCGCCCTCGAACCCACCGCGATGAGTCAGCGCCCGCGCCTGAGCCGCGACCCGGACGGCACGGTCCGCGCCGTGTGGTACGACTCCCGCGCCACGGACTGGCGCTGGAAGGTCTTCACGGCCCGGCTCACCTCCGCGGGCGGGTCGGCCCCGGTCCAGGTGACGAAGCCGGGCAACGCCACGTTCGCGGCGGTGTCGTGCGGTGTGGTCGCCTTCACCTCCGACCGCAACGCCACGCGCGGTCAGCGTGACAGCACGCAGCAGGTGTTCGTCGTGGACGCCGCCGGTCGTTGAGTGACTGTGCTGAATGACGTCGGGCCCGGTCACCGGAACTGTTCCGGTGACCGGGCCTTCTGCGTGTCCATTCGTCCATAATGGACAATCAACGGACGAATGCCGACGCTGCGCACAACGCCGCCCAGCCCAGTGCGGCGGCCGCGGCCTTCGGCCGAGCCGAACGGTCCGGCAGGCCCAACCCGAACACCGCGGCGTCGGCGGTGTCGGCGGCGACCCGCGCGGCCAGCGCGAGCCGCAATGGCTTGCCCTCGTGGGCGAACGCCATGGCGAGCCCGATCGCGGTGTCCCGGGCCCCCATCGCGGCGATGAGCGTGCGGGTCGCGGCGGGCACCGCGCCGGACGCGGTCGTGAGCCCGCACGGCTGGGCGAGGACACGCGGGTAGACGATCGTGCTCACGCCGTAGGCCGCGGTGGCGGCGCCGAGGACGCGGGTCAGGACAGACATGGTCACCTCCGGGTGCGTTTTTCCTGCGGGTACCCACTCCGCGGGGTGTGCCGCACAGCCGGCTTTTCACTGCTCGCCGACGAGCCAGGGACGTCGAGGACCGTGGCCCGTACCGGACCGCCGGCGTGCTCAGGGCAGCGGCGAGCCCAGCACTTCGTCGAGTCCGGTGAGCTCGATCGCGCGCCGCACCACGCGTGACGGTACGAGCTGGAGCCGCACGTCTCTGGTCACGCAGTGGAACTTGAGGGTGAGCAGCGCGGAAAGCCCCGCCGACCCGCAGAAGGTCACGTCCGCCAGATCGGCGACGAGCGCCTCCGGGTCCCGGCGGAGCACCTCGGCGAACTCGGCTTCCAGCAGCGGGGCGGTCGACGCGTCGAGCTCGCCGGCCACCTCCACCGTCACCACGCCCGCCGTGGTGCGGGCCGCCGCGGAGAAAACGAAAGCGCCCACCATCGGCTCCTCGGGGTGAACTGCGCACGAACGCGATCGGAGGCGGCGGGGACGCGGCAAGGGAAGGGGCAGGTGGAAGAGGCAAGATGAAGCGTCGGCCGCGCGGGGGGCTCCGCGCGGCCGACTCTCGGTCAGTTGCCCTGGCTGCTGCCGCCGTCGAGAACGCCGCCCGCTGCGCAGTTGTACGGTGACTGGCCCTCGGCGTCGCTGCCGCCCGGGGACAGCAGCGGCACGTCGACGCCCTTGCCGACGTCGCGGATCGGCACCTGCACACCCAGCACGTTGACGTCGTTGTCGCAGCCGCCGCCGACGAGGTTGAGGTTGTGCACCACATCGAGGTTCTGCGAATTCACCAGGCCGGCCTGGTCGGTGGTGTCCACGGGGTGGCCCGAGACGCTGATCCCGGTGGCGGACGCGGACCCGCCAGCGAGGGCCATTCCGGCGGCGAGCGCCGTCGCGACGAAACCCAGCTGCTTGATCATTTCACTTCTCCTGGTCGGGGAACGGCGATGCCGCGGCTCCGGTCGCCGGAACCGCGGCTGGTGGTTAGAGTTCTTGCACACCGGGTGGGACCGGCGCTCCAGGCAGCCGATCCCACCCGAGCCGGCGTCTCGGCGCCCGGGCGCGTGTCCAGGGCACGGAACAGGAGTGTGCAGCTCGATCCGTGCTCTGGACACGCGACGCGACGCGTCCCGCCGGAGTCCGTGCCTCGGCCCGCTTCCGCACACACAGCGGGCGGCCTCGGCACGGAGGCTCAGTTGTCCTGGCTGCTGCCGCCGTCGAGCAGGCCGCCCGCGGCGCAGTTGTACGGGGACTCGCCGCTGGCCTCGTTCTCACCCGGCGACAGGATCGGCACGCCGATGCCGTGGAGCGAGTCGCGGATGGGCACCTGGACGCCGAGCACGTTGACGTCGTTGCCGCACAGGCCGAGCGTGCCGTTGACGTTGTGCAGCACGTCGGTGTTGTTGAGGTTCACGAGCCCGACCTGTCCACTGTGGTCGTACCCGCCGTGCGGGTGGCCGTGGTGCCCGTGGTGGCCGGGTGTGTCGGCGGCCGCGATGCCACCGCACAGGAACGCGCCGGCCGCCATCGTGGCGGTGATGAAGCCGATCTTCTTCAGCATGTGAACTCCTCGGATTGACGATTCGTCTTACGGCGACGGCAATGAAGGTGTGTTTTCCGTGCCGTGTGGACAGAAACGTACTGGCGCACCGGCCCGGTTTCCACTTCGGTCCACCATCGTGTCGGGGCGCGATCCTCTGACCGCGCAGTCCGTAACCTGAATGGGGGGTGCGTGGACTTCGTTGCGGGGCAATGGGTTCAACGAGGGTGCTCCAACGGATCTCTTGTGCGCCAGGGCAATTGTGGCATGACAAAGGGCCCCGCGCCGCCACTTCGGCGGTGGCGCGGAGCTCCCTCCTGTCTTCTGGTGTTATCCCGGCCAGGCCTCGGCTTCCGCCGCGAGTGCCGTGGCCACCTCGAGTTCGCCGGAGCGCACCTGCCAAGCCAGCGAACCCGCACGGGGCAGCAGCAGGCGCCACCCCGTGACGTGCTCGTCCGTGTAGCAAGGGGATTCGTCGTCGCCGACCCCCAGTGCGGCGAAGTACTGGCGGGCGGCCCAGGTCTCGGGCACCCAGCACCGGGCCCACCGCAGGACGATGCGGGCCAGGTCGTTCTGGGAGTCGGCGGGGTGGATCAAGCGGTCGCCCGCAATCGCCACCAGCCGGGGGGTGTACGTGACCCCAGGAGCCGAGATCGCCAAGTCCATGTTCATGCTTCCCCCGAGTTCAGTTTTCCGGGCAGCGAAAAGCCCGGCTGAGAAGCGCGATGCGCAAGAGGAAGGAAGGCCGGGGGCGGACGCGCGACCTCGGCACATCATTCCGAGGCTCCCGGTTGAACCAGCACCCATAGTACAAATGCACCAGGGGAGCGGTGATTCGGGGTGGGTCAACGGAAATCCGGGCGGGTTCCGGCGCGGCGCGCGACCCGTCGCGGCGCGCGGGGGCGGCTTCGCGAGACGACGTGCGCGGCCGGGCGCCGGGTGATCCGCCGGGGCCGCCGGGCTCACTCGCCCCACTCTCGACCCTCCCCTGATCGCGGCGTCCCGGCACTGCCGCGTGCCGGGACGCCGGTTTCTCGAAAATCGGCGCTCTCGGCAGCCTTCGTGTCAGGTCCCCGGCGCCGAGAGCGGACCAGGAGGCAATTTCTCAACCCTCGGCCAAGATATCGATTCGTGCCGGAAAATAGAAGTGTGGTGGACTGGGAGCATTCTGAAGAGTGTCTTTTCGGTGCCTTCGAAACCTGCCTGGATACCCAGGGCGTGGCGGACGAAACCTCACGATCGAGTGGTGGGTGCGTTCCTCGACGGACCACCCTTCGGCGCACCGACGGTAAATAGCTCGGCCGAGTTTCATCCCTGGGCGCAGGTCCTGGACATCGAACAGGTGAGGAAGGCACTGTTCGTGACCGTTCGGTCGTGATCGCCGCTGGACGTTTCACGCGGACTTCATGTTTGCCCGGCGGCGTGGGGCTGCCCGCGTACGGTCCGGAATCGGCGGACCCGGCGCGCCGGAAACGCCGGTTCGCAATTCCGCGATCAACAGATCACGATGATCGCGTCGGCTTCCGACATTCGGAGAGGAGAACGGATGAAGAACAATCTGGGCCGGGCACTCGCAGTTCTCGCCACGGTGACTGCGGTGACCCTGAGCGGTGTGGGTGTGGCGTCGGCCGGCGGACCCGGCGGCAGCGGCTCGTCCAGCACCACGAGCGCGGCCGCGAGCGTGCAAACCCTGCGCGAGCAACTGAAAACGCGCGCGGACAGCGGCGATGTCGCGGGTGCCCGGACCTCGCTCGGTGACCTCGACCCGCTGCTGACCGACCTCGCCCGAGGGGAGCGCTACACGATCCAGGCGACGGCGCAGAACACCGCCGTCACGGCGAAACAGGAGAACACCAAGGCCGAGCAGGGCGTGGACGAGCTGGCGACCCAGCTGAAGTCGCGTCAGGCGCTGCCGCCGGTGACGGATCTGCTGAACGCCTTGTTGCAGCGCTTGCTGCTCACTCTTTCCTCGCTGGTCAACGACCTGCTCGGCGGGCCGCACATCATCCCGGCTCCATAGGCGGCCGGGCCCCCGGACGCGGAGGCCGCGCAAAGCCCGGTGCGGAAGTTTCCGCACCGGGCTTTGCCGTTCATTCGTAGACGACGTACGCCGGCTTCGGGTTCAGCTCCAGGACCTGCGCCGGGGTCATCAGCGCCGCGTCGTGGCGGGTGTCCTCAAAGAAGAAGAGTTTGAACCCGGCGAGCACGTGGTCGGGTTTCGTGGCCATCAGCACCCGCCAGGTCGCCCTCTTCGCCGAGGCGCTGCCGATCCCGTCGACGACCTTCACCACCGAAACGCCGGGATGCGGACGCAGGCTCGCCTCGTCCTTCACGATCGAAGCGGCGACCTGGTGGTACACCATGATCTTGTCGGGCAGGTGCGCTCGCCCGGCGAGCTCGCCCAGGTAGGCCGCGACGCCGTCCAGCTCGGTGCCGGTCGTCCGGCCGAACTTCTCGCCGGGGACCACCCCGGGCTCCGCTGCCCACTCCGGGTCGAGCGCGACGCCGACGTCCGGCTCGCTCAGCCACCGTTCGTACGCCTTGACCTCCGGCAGGAAGTCGGCTCGGCCGGGCTGGATGTTCAGCAGCAGCACGCCGTGCAACGCCCGGGCCTGCTCGAGGTAGTCCCGCACTGTCGCATCGGTGCAGCGGCTGCGGTACATGCCGTCGGCCCCCGGGGAGGGGTGCACCGTGGTGGCGATGAGCTCCACGACCGGCGTGATCGGGCCGTCCTGCGGGAAGGTCGCGATCTGATTCGTGAGCTCCTGCCCGGCGGCCGTGAGGTCGCCCGTCATCTCACCGAGCGCTTTCGCATGTGGTGCACCGCAGAAGCCGACCAACCGGCTGGTGGCCAGTGCGTTCGGTGGCGGTGGAGCCACGGTCGGCCGGGGGGCCGCCGGTGCGACCACCGAGCGCGTGGCGGGCGCGGCGGTGCCGCACGCGCTCGTCACGATACCGGCCAGCGTGGCCGTGAGGGCGGCTCGGCGGGACAGGCGAATGCCGGGCATCCGGACTCCTTCGCGGGCTCCTCCGGTGCGTGGCGCGACCGGATTTCGGGAATATCCCGGGGAATGTCCTCACCCCACTCGGTTCAAACCCGGATCTCGACGACCACCGGATCGTGCCCCGGAATGGGCCGGGATCGCCGGTCCGACCAGCGCTTTCCCTTGCAGAGCGGAAAAAAGTGATCACCCGTACCGGTGGATCGAAGCGCCGCCGACGAGACTGAGTCGCAGAATCGGCTCCATGCACGCACTTTCGCGGCTCGGTGCCCCAGCCGCAGTCGTCGCCGCAGCCGCCTTGGCCGCCTCCTGCGCGGTTCCCGCCGTCGAACCCGCGGCGCAACCCGCCGCGGTCTCCGCGCCGAGCTCGCCGGCCGCTCCCGCGCGCGTGACCGCCGACATCGCGCGGGCGGTGGGGGCCGACGAGCTCGGCCGGATCCCGGTGCTCATGTACCACCGGCTGACGGCACACCCGGATTCGGTCTACGAGCGCACGCCCGCCGATTTCGCCGCGGAGCTGGAACGCCTCGCCGCGGAGCACTACGTGCCGGTGACCACCGCCGACCTCACCACGCGCCACCTCGACCTGCCGGCGGGTGCGCACCCGGTGGTGCTGACCTTCGACGACGGCGATCCCAGCGCGTTTTCCCTGACGCCCCAGGGCGCACCCGCGCCGGGCACCGCCGTGCGCATCCTGCTGGACGTCGCGTCGGCCCACCCGGGCTTCACCCCGGTGGCCAGCCTGTACGTGAACGCCCGGCCCTTCGGCGACGACCCGCGCGCCCTGCCGTGGCTGCACCAGCACGGCTTCGAAGTCGGCAACCACACAGCGGACCACACGAACCTGCGGACCGCGGGTGCCACCGCCGCCGAGGCCGCCATCCGCGCCGGCGACACCGCGATCCGCGACGCCATTCCGGGCTACGCGCCCACCACCCTGGCGCTGCCCTACGGCGCCCACCCCCGCCGAACCTCCCTCGCGCTGCGCGGCGCCGGCTACTCCTACACCGGAGCTCTGCTGGTCGGCGCCAATCCCACCCCGTCGCCCTATTCGAGTGACTTCGACCCGGAGTCCATCCCCCGCATCCGCTCCCAGTCGACCGGTGCCGAGGCCGGCTACGGTTCCACCCACTGGCTCGACGTCCTCGCCACCCCGGCCGGCCGGCGCTACACCTCCGACGGCGACCCCCACACGGTTTCCTTTCCCCGCGCGGAAACGACCCTCGCCCCGCCCTATGCGACGGTGCGCCTTGCCTACTGAGCCCCCGATCCGGGACGTGGGCTGGCTGCCCCAGCCCCGCTCGCGGCCGGCGACCTCCGCCATCCCGGCTGACACCGTCCAGCCCGGCCCGATCCCGGCACCTCGACGCAAGGCGGGACGGCTCTCGTCACCTCGGCGACACCCGGCTTCGCGACCGGTTCCGGCACCCCGGATCGCCACGGCCGAGGTCGCCCCTCGTCAGCCGGATCCGCCACCGGAGGAACAGCGCGCCCGTCCGGTGAGTCCGTGGTGGCCGCCGTGTCTGGTGGTGTTCGCGGTGGGCCTCGCGGGCACGATGCTGGTGCTGCCCACCGCGGTCCAGCCCCGGCGGGTGACCGGGACGGCGCTCGGAGCCACCGCCGCGGCCCCGCTGCGGGCGGCCGCGACCGTGCCGCTGCCGGTGGACTCGGCGGCTCTTCCGGACGGCGCGCCCTTCGCGGCGACAGGGGCCGGGACCTGGCACGTCGTCCCCGGCGCGAGCGGGGCCCGCGAGGGCACCGGGGCCGAGTTGCTCACCTACACCGTCGAAGCGGAAGACGGAATCGGTGGCGACGACCAGGCCTTCGCCACCGAGGTCGACGCCACCCTCGCGGACCTGCGCAGCTGGATCGGGCTCGGCGCGGTGTCGCTGCTACGGGTCGACGCGCCGGACGCGCGGCCCGATTTCCGGGTCAGCCTCACCAGCCCCGGCACCAGCCGCCGGCCCGACCTCTGCGGGGCGGCGATCCCGTTCGACACGTCGTGCAACCTGCCGGAGCGCAAGCGGGTGGTCATCAACCTCGCGCGTTGGGTCCGCGGCGCGCACGCCTACGACGGGCACCTCGCCGACTACCGCCACTACGCCGTGAACCACGAAGTCGGACACGCCCTCGGCCACGGCCACGCCGGGTGCCCCGCCGACGGCGGTCCGGCGCCGGTGATGATGCAGCAGACGTTCGGGCTCTCGGACGACCACCTCGCGCGGCTCAACCGGTCCGATCCCTCGGCCGGCTCTCCCGTCGTCGCGGACGGGAAGGTCTGCCGAGCCAACCCGTGGGTGAGGTGAACCGCCCGTGCTGAACGGAAAATCGATCATCCGCGTGGCGATCGTGGTCGCGGTCCTCTTCGGCAACTGCCCGGCCGCGTTCGCCGCAAGCGAGCCGAACCTGCTGATCAACCAGAACTTCCCCGACCCCGACATCGTCAAGACCGCAGGCGGCTACTTCGCCTTCTCCACCAGCACCACCTCCGGCCGGATCCCCGTCGCCACCTCATCCGCACCCGAAGGACCGTGGCACATCACCGGCGACGCGCTCGCGGCACCACCGAAGTGGGCGAAGCCGGACGGCGGCTTCTGGGCACCCGACGCCGCCTCCCGGCCGGACGGGACCTTCGTGCTCTACTTCGCCGCTGCCGTGACCACCAGCGGACAGATGTGCCTCGGCGCCGCCACCGCCTCGCACCCGGCCGGCCCCTACCACCCGGTCGGCGACCAGCCGCTCGTCTGCCTACCCGCCGACGACGGCGACATCGACCCCCAGACCTTCCTCGACTCCGACGGCACCCGCTACCTCCTGTACAAGAGCGATGGCGCCGCGACCGGCCCACCCGCGGCCATCTGGCTGCAGAAACTCGCCGCCGACGGACTCACCCTCACCGGCGACCGCACGGAACTGCTGCGCGCCGACCTGACCGCCGAGAAGAACGTGGTCGAGGCACCCTCGGTGGTGAAAACACCGTCGCGCTACCTGCTCTTCTACTCCGCCGACACCTTCCAGAGCTCCGGCTACCACACCGGTTACGCCACCGCTCCCACCCTCACCGGCCCCTTCGTGAAGGCCGACACGCCACTGCTGTCCACCGACCTGCTCGCCGGCAAGGTCGACGCCCCCGGTGGCGCCGACGTCGTCGACGGCCACATCTACTTCCACGGCTGGCTCGGCGGCGCCCGCACCGCCCGCGGCCTCTACGAGCTCCCCATCGGTTTCCCCGGCGATGTGCCACAGGTGGGCTGATTTTCGATCAAGGTCCACAGTGGATCATCACGGCGGCCGCGGAATCCGAGCGGGCGAAGGGTAGCGCCCGAGGCGGTCCATGCATTACTTTCTGGCCAGGTTGAGCGTCCAGCCACCACTGTTTTCCCGCGCGCCGGGGAATCGTCGACGCCGCCGCGGCCCTCTCGCTCGTCGGCGTCCACGGCCGCCGCCCGGTGCGCGCGCTCACGAGAGGCGGATTGTGATGAGCGCCCCGTACCCTGCTTTGACCAGTTCCGGTCCGGTGTGCAAGGACCGCGGGCGGCTGCTCGTGCGCGTGCACCGCCCGGCGCCGCACACCGCGATCGTCGAAGTCGCGGGCGAGGTCGACGCGCTCACCGCGCCCCACCTGGCCGAGGTGGTCGAGTGCCGGCTGCGCGGCACCGGGCGGGTCGTGGTCATCGACCTCACCGGCGTCACGTTCTTCTCCGGGGCGGCGCTGAAGGTGCTGCGCCACCTGTCCCTGCTCGCCCGCGAACTCGACGTCGACTTCTCCGTGGACCCCGGCTCCTCGTACTCGGTCCGGCGGCTGCTCGAGCTCAGCCCCGTGGGCTGCGAACGCCCGGGTCACGTCGCCGCGTTCGCGATACAGGAGGTACCGGCGCAGCGGACGCGGGGTTGAGCTGCTCGCGCTGGGCCGGATGACATGACAAGAGGCCCGGCCACCGGACTTCGGCGGCCGGGCCCCATCGGCATCAGCTCTTGTTGGTGCCCGGGGTGAGCACCTTGTCGATCACGAAGACCGTGGCGTTTTTGGTCGGGATGTTGCCGCAGAGGATCTTGGCGCCGTTGACGGTCATGTTGTCGCCGGTGCCTTCGATCTTCAGCGGGCCGCCGGCGGCGTTGAGGGAGGTGACGGTGCCGGCGGCGGCGAGGCCCTTGGCGTCGTAGCGCTTGCCGACGACGTGGTACTGCAGGATGGGCGCCAGCTGGGACGGGTTGCCGGCCAGTTCGTTGAACTTGGCGTCGCCGAGGGCGTTGAAGGCCGGGTCGGCGGGGGCGAAGACGGTGATGGCCTGCTGGCTGTTGAGGGTGTCGACCAGGTTGGTGGCCTTCACCGCGGCCACGAGCTTCGTCAGCAGCGGGTTGGTCGAAGCGGCGGAGGCGACGGGCTGCGGGCCCATGGAGTCGAGTGAGCCGGGCGCGTTTCCTTGCGGCAGCTGGGAACACGCGGGACCGAAGACGTCGGCGTTGGTGGTCATGCCGGAGTCGTTGCTCGACGACATCGGGGCCGAGGGCATCGGAGCCGACGACATCGGCGCGGACGAGGCCGGCTGGCTGCCGCTGTCGGTGCTGCTGCCGCAGGCGGCGAGGGCGAGGCACGCGACGGCGGAGACGCCGATTCCGGCGAGGCGAAGGGACTTCACGGTAAGGCTCCGTTCACAGTGGACAGACGAGTCAGGACCGGTTGTGCTTTCACCAGGGATTCGGAGCCGCCCGAATCGGGGATTGGTGTCGGTGGCAACTCTTTCGAGTGACGCCGCTCAGGCCGCGATGAACGTGGTGGAGTGCCAGCCGGTGGCGCCGTCGGGAACGGTGCCGGTGCGGGCGTCGGTCTGGGTGTAACCGGTTTTGTCGGTGGCGCGCACGAAGACCTGGTGGGTGCCGGGTTCCACGGCGATCTGCGTCCACCACATGCGCCACGTGTTCACGTTGACCTCGGTCGACAGGGTCACCGGCTGCCACGCACCACCGTCCACTTTGATCTCGACGCGGGCGATGCCGTTGTGCTGCGACCACGCGATCCCGGCCAGTCGCACCGCGCCCGCGGGAACGGTGTCGAAGCCCTTCGGGGTGTCGATGCGGGATTCGGTCTTGATCGGGGCCTGTTCGCCCCACCCGCGCCTGAGCCAGTACGCCTGCCGGGCCCGCCACGTGGTCACCTCGATGTCCACGACCCACTTGGTCGCCGACACGTACCCGTAGAGCCCGGGCGTGACGAGGCGCGCCGGGAAGCCGTGTTCGGGCGGCAGCGGTTCGCGGTTCATCCCGATCGCCAGCATCGCGCCGCGGCCGCGGTCGAGCGCCGCCGCGACGGGGGTGCCGGACGTCCAGCCGTCGACGCTCGTGCAGAACAGTTGTTCCGCGCCCGGCCGGACCCCGGCCTCGGCCAGCAGATCGGCGAGGTCGACGCCGATGAAGTTCGACGTGGACACGTAGTCGCCACCGACCTCGTTGGACACACAGGTCATCGTGATCGTGCGCTCGACCAGCGGGCGCTCGCGGATGTCCGGGTAACGGTAGGAGATCTCACGCTCCACCATGCCGTGGATGCGCAGGCTCCAGTCCTCGGCGCGCAGCTGCGGCACCGACAGCGCCGTGTCCACCCGGTAGAACTTCGCGTTGGGGGTCAGGAACGTCGGCGTCCCGAGCTTGGCGAAGTCGGCGTCGGCCGGGATCGCGGGCGCGGATTTCGCGGGCACGAGGGCACCGATCGCCGCCCGGGAGGCCGTGGCGTCACGGGTTCCGCTGACCAGTTGACCCGCGCCGCCGAGGACCCCCGCGCCAACAAGTGCTCCCGCGCTGCCGAGGAGAAACGAACGCCGCGAGGCCCCCTCCGCGGCCGCGGCTTGCTGCTTGCGCGGGGCGATCCGGTGCAGCACCAGGAAAACGCCCACCCCCGTCACCAGGCTGGCCGCCGGCGCCAACAGCGCCACGGGACCCAGGTCCGGCCGCTGGTGCACCGCGAACCCGCCGAACAGCCCGAACACCGTGAAGACCGCGACCCCCGGCCACGGCGACCGCCGGGACACCACCCCGGCCGCCGCTGCGACCACCAGCATCACCACCGCCATGCCGCCGAGCAGCACGACCTTGTCGTAGGTGCCGAACGTCCGCACCGCGAAGTCCTTCAGCCCCACTGGCGTCAGATCGATCGCGCCGTTGCCGACGGCGAGGTAGGGCGAGGCGTTGACGGTGATGAACCCGGCCACGAAGTGCCCGGCCGCCAGCGCCGCGAGCAGCGCCAGCACGCCGCAGAGCGCCGCGGAGGGGACGTGCAGCCGGGGCGCGGAAACTTCGGTGGTGGCCATGCGGGTGGTTCGGCCCCGGCCGCGTTCCGGATTGGTCCGTTCGCGAGTACCCCGGCCGGTGCCCGAAGACGCCTGCAGCGGCCGAGCTTGCCCTGGATATAGTGCAGGTCGTCAAGATTATTGACGACAACGACCGGCCTTGAGGGGGAACCCGACGATGACCGAATCCCTGGTACCGCTGGACGAGGACTGGTCGAGTGCGCTCGCGATCGCCGCGCACCCGGACGACCTCGAGTACGGCACGGCCTCGGCCGTCGCCCGGTGGACGTCGCAGGGCAAGCAGGTGGCCTACCTTCTCGCCACCAGCGGTGAAGCCGGCATCGACAGCATGAAGCCCGACGTCGCGGGGCCGCTGCGCGAGGCGGAGGAGATCGCCGGCGCGGCACTGGTCGGCGTCGACACCGTCGAGTTCCTGGGCTACCCGGACGGCGTCCTCGAGTACGGCCTCGCGCTGCGCCGTGACATCGCCCGCGCCGTGCGGCGGCACCGCCCCGACGTCGTGGTCACCGGCAACTACCACGACCGCTGGGGCCCGGGTCACCTCAACCAGGCCGACCACATCGCGCTGGGCCGGGCGGTGCTCGACGGCGTCCGCGACGCGGGCAACCGCTGGATCTTCCGTGAGCTGGTCGAGGAGGGCCTCGAACCCTGGCAGGTGCGTCAGGTCGTGGTCACCACGAGCCCCGAAGCCACGCACGGCATCGACATCTCCGACTTCCTGGAGCAGGGCATCGCGTCGCTGGAGGCCCACGCCGAGTACCTGCGGGCCCTCGGCCCCGGCGCGATGACCGAGCCGCGTGAGTTCCTGGAGGCACTCGGCCGGCAGGCGGGCCGGCAGCTGGGCACCCGGTTCGCGCTCACCGCCGAGGTCATCGAGTTCTGACGCGGGTCAGTAGCTCGGCGGCGTCACGCTCACCATGAACCGCGCGCTCGAGCGCCCGTCGTTGCGGAAGCGGTGGGGGATGTTCGAGTCGAAGTGGCAGCTGTCGCCGGTCTTGAGCACGTGGACCTGGTCACCGACCTCGACCGTGAGCCGGCCCGTGAGCACCACCACGCACTCCTCCGACGGGTGCGACCGCAGCGAATCGGCCGAGACCGCGCCGGGTTCGAGGTTGCCTTCGAGCACCTCGAGCTTCGCGCCGCCGGGGGAGACGCGGGTGTAGGTGATCGCGTGGTGCGGTGAGGAGATCCGGTAACGGTTCTCGCGGCGGATGACGGCGACGGTGTCGTCCTCGCCGTCCTGGAACAGGCTGAACAGCGGCACCTCGAGCACCTCGGCGATCCGCCGCATGGTCTCGAGGCTCGGGTCGGTCACACCGCGTTCGACCTGGCTGATCAGCCCGGTGGACACGCCGGCCCGGTCCGCGAGGTCACGGACGGTCAAGCCCCGGAGGGTGCGGAACTCACGGATCCGAGTCACGGTCATCCGGCCATTATCGTCCGGCCCCGATCATCCGGCCCGGGTGCTGGGGGCACCGGGCCGGATGACCGGGGGCAACCACGGTTGATCACCGGTGCAGCGCGACCTCCTCGATGGGCTCCGCCACCTCGGCCGGAGCGCTGTCACCGGCTCCGACGTCGACCGAGTCCGCGGCCGGCGGTCGCGTCACGAGGCTCACCAGCACGGTGACGACGAGGTTGACCACCAGCGCCGGCAGGCCGATGACGGTGCCCGGCGGCACGGTGTGGGCGAAGATCGCGCCCAGCTGCGGGACGCCGACGATCAGCCCGCCGCACACCGCTCCCGCCGCGAGCCCGACCGCGGTGACGCGGCGCCACAGCATGGACAGGAACAGCGCGGGGGCCAGCTGGCCGACGGCGCTGTACACGTTGGTCATGATGCTCAGCAGCTTCGACGTGCTGTTGGCCACCAGCACCACCACGATCGCGGTGAACACCACCACGCCGGCCCGCGAGAGCGTGAGCGAACCGGCCAGCCTCTTCGACACGCCACCGACCACGTTGCGGCTGAACAGGCTGCTGGCGGTGAGGATGAGCACCGCCGTCGGCACCAGCGCGACGAGGATGCCCGCGCCGCCGAGCAGCCCGATCACCCAGCTCGGGAAGTTGTCGTGCACGAAGATCAGCAGCGACGCGTTGGCCTGCTTGTCGGGCAGGTTCGGCAGGGCCAGCACCGCGGCCAGCGCGATCAGCACGATCAGCACGTAGAACAGCGAGTACAGCGGCTGGATCACCTGGTTGCGCCGGATGGTGGTCACGTCCTTGGCCGTGTAGGACACCTGGAACATGTGCGGCAGCGCGAACGAGCCGAGCGGCGTGATCAGCAGGAAGCTCATCCACCACCACGAGTTCGTCGCCGCCGTGCCCTTGAGGCCGGGCAGCGTGGCCGCGTGCGGCTGGGTGTCCTTGAGCGTGTCGAACACGCCCATGGGCCCGCTCGATCCGGCCGCGCTCGCCGCGCCGACGGCGATCACCAGCAGCACCGCGATGAGCAGCACGTCCTTGACCACCGCGGTGAACGCCGCGCTGCGCATCCCGCCGACGAGCACGAACGCCGCGACGAGCACACCGCCGGCGATCACGTACGCCAGCGACGGCAGGCTGTCGCCGAAGAGGCTCCCCAGGATCAGGCTCAGCCCGGTCAGCTGCACCTGGGCGTAGAGCAGCAGCGCGATGATGCCGAACACCGCGATCAACCCGCCGAACCAAGGGGCGCCGAAGCGGGCCGTGAAGAAGTCGCCCATGGTGACCAGGCCGTGCTGCTTGCCCGCTCGCCAGATGCGCGGCACCACCCAGTAGCCCACGGCCGCGGTGAGCACCATCGTGCCCAGCACGTAGTAACCGGGTGCGCCGTTGCTGAACACGCTCTGCGACGCGCCCAGCAGCGCGAAGGTCGTGAAGGTCTCGCCGACCATCAGGAACCAGAACAGCCAGGTGCCGAACTTGCGGCTCCCGACCGACCACTCCTGCAGGTTCATCTTGCGGCCGCGCGCGGCCGCGACCGTGCCCCACGCGACCGAACCGACCGCGATCACCAACGCCAGGATCAGGGCCATCGCGTGCTCCTAGAACCGGTCCAGATCGCCGTTGCGGCGATCGATGGCGAACACGACGGCGATGGCGGCGGACCCGACGAGCACACCCACCGTCATCCACACCAGCAGGAACGGGATCGAGCCGAAGAGGTACTCGACCCGGTTGACCAGGGGAATGGCGCCGACGCACCAGACGAACGGGGCCAGCAGCAGCAACCAGTGCCACCGGCGGCGGACCGGGGCGGCGGGTTCGGGCATGGGTTCTCCTGAGGGGACACGACGATGTGTTCATCCGTGGTGAATTCGCATCAGTGTGAGTGATGAACCCCAGGTCGTCAACCTGCAGGTGCGGGTATTGCGCAGCCAGGCTTTCGGTTGTTCACTGTGACTGACGGACGATCCGAAAGCGCAGACGGAGGTATTTCGTGGATCCCAGCCGGTTCCGGGAGCAGTTCCCCAGTCTCGTGGACACGACGCACCTGGCGTCGTGCAGCCAGGGCGCCGTCTCCACCAGGGTGACGGCCGCGCTGGCCGAGTTCGCGTACCTGCTGCGCGATCAGGGAGCGCCGTGGGGACCGTGGATGTCCGAAGTGGAGCGTCTGCGGACGTCGATGGCGCGGTTCCTCGGTGCCACCGCGGAGGAAATCGCCTTGGTGCCCTCGGCTTCGCACGCCGCGTACCAGGCGCTCGGTGCGTTGCGCTTCGCCGAGGACGACGTCGTGGTGTCGATGGCCGCGGAGTTCCCCAGCGTGGGCCAGGTCCTGCACGCCGGCCGCCCCGGCGCGGGGCAGATGCGCTGGGTCGACGAGGCGTCGATGCGGGAGCTCGGCGTGGTCGAGGCCTACCGCGCGAGCATCGACGAGCGGACGCGGCTCGTGTCGATCCCGCTCGCCCTCTACACCAACGGATCCCTGCAACCGGTGAACGAGATCGCCAAGCTGGCAAGGGAAGTCGGCGCGCGGGTGCTCGTCGACGCCTACCAGGCCACCGGTGTGGTGCCGGTCGACGTCGGCGAGCTCGACTGCGACTACCTCGTCACCGGCACGTTGAAGTACCTGCTCGGGCTGCCCGGTGTCGCCGCGCTGTACGCCCGCGCGGGCGTCGAGGACGAGCGGCCGCCGACGATGACGGGCTGGTTCGGCCGCACCGACCCGTTCGAGTTCGACCCAGTGGCGCTCGACGGGCCGGCCGGGGCCCGGCGGTTCGAGTCCGGCACGCCCGGTATCCCCGCGGTGTACGCGGCGTGCGCGGGGCTCGCCGTGCTGGGTGAGGTGGACGCGATCGCTCGCTGGAAGTACGTGGAAAGCCTGGTCGCGCAGGCCACTGCGCGGTTGACGGACGCGGGTGAGGTGCTGAGCCTGCCGCTGCCGGACGCCCGGCCCGGCCCGCAGGTCGCCGTGGTCGACGCCGATCCGGATGCGCTCGGCCGGTTTCTCGCCGAGCGGCGGATCGTCACGTCGCCGCGTGGCAGGATCCTGCGTGCGGCTTTCCACTACTACAACACCAGTGAGGACATCGACGCGTTCTGCGCCGCGCTGGCGGAGTACCGGAGGACCGCATGACCGAGGTGTACACGGCCGCCCGGCTGCTGACGTCTTCATCGGCTGAGCTGATCGCGGACGCGGCCGTGTGCGTCGAAGACGGGGTGATCACCTATGCCGGGCCGCGTGCTTCGGCTCCGGTCGGCGACTCGCTCGACCTCGGCGACGTGACGCTGATGCCCGGCCTGATCGACTGCCACGTGCACCTCTACCTCGACCCCGAGGCGGGCTCGGTGAGCCTGGCCGGGCCGGCCGACCCGGACACCGTGCGCGACCGGATGGTCGCCAACTCCCGGCGGCTGCTCGACGCCGGGGTCACCACGGCCCGCGACCTCGGCGCCCCGGGCACGCTCGGCACCGAGGTCCGCGACCTCCTGCCGACGCTGCCCGAGGCCGCGCCGCGGATCCTCGCGGCGAACGCGCCCATCACGGTGACCGGCGGCCACGCCGAGTCGATGGGCGGCGTGGCGGACGGCGTCGCCGAGATACGGGCCCGTGTGCGCGAGCACGCCGAAGCCGGCGTCGACCTCATCAAGGTGATGACCACGGGCGGCTTCATGACACCCGGCAGCCACCCGTCGGAGGCGCGCTACACCACGGCGGAGCTCACCGCGCTGGTCACCGAGGCGCACGCGCACGGCCTCCCGGTGACCACACACGCTCTCGGCGTGGAAGGCATCGAGCACGCGGTCGCGGCCGGCGTCGACTGCATCGAGCACTGCGGCTGGGTCACGCGCACGGGCACGCGCTTCGACCCGGCCATCGCGGCTCGCATCGTGGCCGCCGGGATCGCCGTGAGCCCCACCATGAGCTCCGCCTGCACCGCCGAGGAGTACACGTGCCCGTGGGACGAACACGACGTGGTGCTCGACAACCTCCGCCGCCTCGTGGCCCTCGGCGCGACCGTGGTGGCGGGCACGGACGCGGGGATCCCGCTGGTCGCCTTCGAGCGATACGCCGAGGGCCTGGCGCTGCTCGCGGCGGCCGGCCTGACACCCCGCGGGGTCCTGGCGAGCGCGACCGACGTGGCCGCGTCGGTGTGCGGGCTGTCCGGCGTCACCGGTCGACTGGCGCCGGGGCTGAGCGCGGACTTGATCGCGGTGGACGGCAACCCCGTCGAGGACTTGGCGACCCTGCGTCGTCCGCGGTTCGTCCTGGCGGCGGGCCGGCGCCACCTGCCCCGCACGACGGCCATCGGAGTGGCCGACGACGTCGAACGGGCACGCGTGCGCCGAACGATGACCGAGGGTGCCGGCCGGGGCTGAGGTCGGGGTGTGCCGTCCTCGGCGAGGGCGGCACACCTACCCGGCTGTACCCCGGGCGAGAAGATCGGCCACGGGCGGCGAGACCCGGACCGTGCCTTGGCCGGAGTTGTCCGAGACGATGGCGATCCGCGGTGCCCCGGTGGGGTCGGTCAGGGTGATGATCTGGCCGATGGTCATCCCGCTGAAGGTCACCAGGGCGGTGTCGTCCTCCTCGCCCGCATCGCCTGTCTCGGCCGGATGGCGGTTCACCACGTCGGTCACCGGTTGCCGCGTGGCCGGGTCCCACAGCAGCACCCCGACTTCGGCCCCGGAGGCGACGGACGCAGCGACGAGCGTGTGCCAGGCCCAGGAGACCAGCGTCAACGGGCCGACCTCCCCGTTCAGTTCGCCGACGGCGAGGCGCTGCCCGCGTTGCGGGTCCCAGACCTCGATCGCCTTGCCCGCCGCGACCACCTGCCGCGGGCCCTCGGGCGGGAAGTAGGTCAGGCGGTCGAACAGCTGCCGGTCGGCCTTGCGGGGCGTCAGTTTCACCCTGCTCGGCACCAGCTTTCGCCGGGCAACCGACCAGGCGGTCTGCTCGAAGCCCACCTCACCGGCGAACCCGGCGCTGCCGTCGGCGAACCGCACCCCCCGCAGGCGGTACACGCGGCGCCCGATCGGATCCCCCGCCCGCGACGGCCACCGAATGGTCGCGACGGTGCCACCGTCCTGCGGGTCGACCACCCGCACCAGGTCCTTCTCCCCGGTCACCAGCAGCTCCCCGTGGTTCTCGGCAGCCGGCACCACGGCCATGCTCATCGCGGAGTCCACCGCACACCGCACGACCGGCGTCGCTTCGGGGCCGAAGGTGTCCATGTCCCACACGGTGACGAACCGCCGGTCACACATCGCCAGGCACGGCCGGCCCCCGTCGAGGTGGACCACCTCCATGTTCCAGAGCGCGGTGCCCACTCCGACCGGCCCCGTGACGAGGGCGCCCGTGCCCAGGCTCCACACCCACACGTTGCCCTGGTTGTCGGTGGCCGCGACCAGCACGTCCCCACTCCTCGTGGGCACGGCGGCCGCCATCCGGAGCGTCCCCTGGACGGACCACTCGAGCTCGTCGTCCATCTGTCCCCCTGCTCGGCGCCAGGATTTCCCGTGGTGACTGCGGTGGCGGTGGCAACGCTACACAATCCGATCTTCGTCGCAGGACCGGAAATGTGGTTTCGGGCAGTGCGCGATGACCGCAGGTGGGCCGCGGACTGCCCCTGCGGTGGCGAAGCCGCGAGGAAGGCCGTGCGGTGGGACTCCAACCGCACGCGCTGTGGGAGCTGAACCACCGCCTCGGTCACCGCATGGCCTGAACCGCAGCCCACGCACGTGGGGCGGTTGAAGAAGCCGTGGTGGACTTCCCGGCCGAGCCGTGTTTCGGTGATCGCCACGATCTGCGTCGGGCCGCGTTGTGCGCGAGCTCCGCGGGAGGGGGGCTCGATGATGCGGCCAGGAATCGCTTCGTCACCGCTCGACGCCATCGGTGGAACCCCGCTGGTGCGGCTCACCCGGGTCGTACCGCGTGCGTCGGCGCGGGTTCTGGTGAAGCTCGAGGGTCCGAACCCCACGGGAAGTTACAAGGACCGCATGGCGCTGGCCATGATCGAAGGCGCCGAGCGCGCCGGTGTGCTTCAGCGCGGCCGGCGGGTGGTGGAGTTCTCCGGTGGCAGCACGGGGTCGTCTCTGGCGTTCATCTGTGCGGTCAAGGGATACCCACTGTCCATTGTGACCTCGGATGCCTTCTCGCCCGAGAAGCTGAGCACCATGTGCGCGTTCGGCGCCGACCTGACCGTGGTGGCGAGCGAGGGTGGGCGGATCACGCCCGGGTTGTTCGACCGGATGCGTGCGGAGGTCGAGCGCATCGTCACGCGGGAGGGCGCGTTCTGGACCGATCAGTTCCGCAACACCGACGCTCTGGCGGGCTACGAGCGGATGGGCCGCGAAATCCTCGAGCAGGCTCGAGCCGGGGGAGCGACCGTCGACGCGTTCTGCGCCGGCGTCGGCACCGGCGGCATGCTGGCCGGGGTCACCGCCGCCTTTCGCGCTGATCAGCTGCCGACGCGGGTCATCGCCCTCGAACCCGCGAGCTCACCGATGCTCACCGCCGGGCACGGCGGCCCGCACCGCGTCGAAGGCATCGGCACCGGCATGATCCCCCCGCTGCTCACCCCGGGTGTCTTCGACGAGGCTCGAACCGTCGACGAACCCGCGGCGCGCGTCCTGGCCCTACAGCTCGCCCGACGCGAAGGCCTCTTCGCCGGCACCTCGTCCGCGCTCAACGTCTCGGGCGCGATCGAGGTCGCGCGCGAACTCGGGCCCGGGCGCACCGTGGTGACCGTCGCGGTCGACACCGGGCTCAAGTACCTGAGCGGCGACCTCTTCACCGAGCAGCCCAGCCGCGACGGGTCACCGGTTCGCGCGTCTGCCCTTGAACCCGGCGCAGCGGAACACCGCTCCGAGTAACAGGCCGCAAACACACCGCACGATTCCGAGGATCAAGTACAGGACGCTGCCGTTCGGCGCCGCCACGACCGCGCCCACCACGGCGGCAGCGAGCATCGTCAGGCCAGCTGCGAAAATGCCGCGTGGCGGTGGTGGCACTCGGCTGTCGTCACCCATTCGGATCTCCCCCGTTGCGGTGGAGATGCCCGGTCGGGCGAGGTCCAAACCATCGGGGGAGCGGCGCGCGGACCCCGCGTCGCGAGCCATGTCCGCCTGGCCGGACGGAAGCCGGCCATCAAGCGATGGCGACCACAGCCGGGGTCCGGGGGTGCAGCCCTCCGGGCGGGGCCTGGGGTGTCGCACCCCGGACAACACGACGAACGGCTCCGGCGAGCGCCCTGCGCGAGCAGAGGTCGCCCAGCCGTGAGTGGGGCCGGAGAGACTCGAACTCTCACTGGCACGGACCTAAACCGTGTGCCTCTGCCAATTGGGCTACGGCCCCGGGGAAAGCCGGGAGAATCGTAGCGCGCGCCACGTTCGGGGTGGCTCGGCGTGGCCAGTGGCCGGGAGAGGGGCGGCGTCCTCTAACGTGGGCGCCTACAGTCCGACGCGGCGAGGAGGGCACGTGGCGCGCGACCCCGAGACCATCGAGCGTGAGATCGAGCAGGCCAGGACGGCCCTGGCGGCGACGCTCGACCAGCTGGGCACCAAGGCCAGCCCGCAGAAGCTCGCGGACCAGGCCAAGAACGGCATCCGTGCGAAGCTGGACGATCCCAAGGTCAAGTACCCGCTGATCGGCGTCGGTGCGTTGATCCTGGCGCTGATGGTGCGCAAGCTGTTCCGCTGATCGAAACCACACCGGGCGGACCCGAAGGCGGGTCCGTCCGGTCGTGAGAAGAGCGCGGTCGTGGAAGAGCCTCAGGCGCGCGGGGCCACCGTCGGCTTCGGGGTGGCGGTGCGGTCGGCGGAGGAGGGCTTGCGGTCCTCGACTTCCTTCGGCAGCTGCTTGCTCGGCGGGAGCTGGGGCTTGCCGGAAGCCGATGCAGGAGCCGACGCGGGAGCCGAGACCGCAGCCGGCTTCGACGAGCCCGACGGCGGGATCTCCAGCGGCTCGATGTCCGGCAGCGTGAGCCGCGCGGCCATGTAGGAGCTGGTGAACTCCAGGGCGCTCCCGTTGAGCAGGTGCACGACCGTGGGTCGCCCGTCCGGCGCGAGTTCGTCCACGAGCTGGTCCGCCCGATCACGCGCCGCGATGATGCCCGGCGCCTTCGCGGTGCGTTCCTTGCCGCGGCCGCTGACGGTGATCGTCCAGTCGTCGTTCTCGTGCGCGTACGTCGCTGTGATCGTCTCCACCACTACCTCACCCCTCTCGTCACCAGCATGCGTCACTGCCCGAGACTCGGCCACCGCACGCTCGTGACGCGATTTATGCGCCCCCGCGCACTCCCGCGATTGTCCATCAGTCTTTTTACAGGGTTCTCGATACCGCAATAAAACTCTGTGTCACAAGACACCAGAGAGGATTCGCACTGAGTGACGACCGAATGGCCTAGTGCGCGTGCATCTTCACGCGCACCTCAGTGGGCGCGTCGTGACAGTCCGGACCAGAGCATGTCCATGGCGTAGTCGGTCGCCATCTCCGGGGTCAGGGCCGGGTGGCGCTCGCACCAGATGGCCAGGCGCTCGCACGCGCCGACCACGACCTCGGCCGACGCCTCCGCGCGCAGGTCGTCGTCGAAATGCTCACTCAGCACCGCCGCGACCAGGTCCGTCTGCTGCCGCCTCGTCTGCTCGATCTCATCGGCCGCCGGCGTGCCGATCAGCGCCATCTCGTGGCGCAGCAGCGACCACGCCTCGCGGCGTTCGCGGATGAAGACGAAAAACGCCAGCAGCCCGCGCCGCAGCGCGTCCTCGGCCGAAGCCGCCCCCACGGTCGCCTGTTCGGTCTCCGACCGCAAGGCCGCGCGCGACTGCCGGATGCACGCCAGCAGCAGGCCCTCCTTCGAGTGGAAGTACTCGTACAGCATCGGCTTCGACACGCCCACGAGCTCCGCGATCTCGTCCATCGACGCCGTCGCGTAACCGCGCTCGGTGAAGACCTGTTCGGCGACCTCGATCATCTGCCGTTCACGTTCGGCCCGGGGCATGCGCTTGCGTTTCGCGGTGGTCACGACCACACTCTACCGCCGGTAACCTACTCAAAGTAGGATGGACTTCGGGTAACACTCAACGGGAGGGCGCATGGGCAACCGCACCGAGACCGGGGTGATCGTGGTCGGCACCGGGTTCTCCGGTCTGGGCATGGCGATCCGGCTGCGCAAGGAGGGCCGCGAGGACTTCGTGATCCTCGAGAAGGCCGACGACGTCGGCGGCACCTGGCGCGACAACAGCTACCCGGGCTGCGCGTGCGACATCCCGTCGCACATGTACTCGTTCTCCTTCGAACAGAACCCCGGCTGGTCACGCGCCTATTCGCCGCAGCCCGAGATCTGGAGCTACCTGCGCGGCGTCACGGAGAAGTACGGCCTGCGCCGCTTCCTGCGCTTCGGCCAGGAGATGACGGGTGCGCGCTGGGACGCCGACGAGAACCGCTGGCACGTCACCACGAAGTCCGGCGAGGAGTTCGTCGCCAAGGCCCTGGTGGCGGGCCTCGGCGCCCTGCACCGGCCGATGATCCCGCACCTGCCGGGCATCGAGAACTTCGCCGGCCCCGCCTTCCACTCCGCGCAGTGGGACCACGGGGTGGACCTCACCGGCAAGCGCGTCGCAGTGGTCGGCACCGGCGCGAGCGCGGTGCAGTTCGTGCCGAAGATCGCCGGCCAGGTCGCGAACCTCACGCTCTTCCAGCGCACGCCGCCGTGGGTCATGCCCAAGGCCGACCACGACATGCCCGGCTGGGCGCGCGGCCTGTTCAAGGCCCTGCCGCTCGCACAGCGCGCCTACCGCGACTTCCTCTACTGGACGCTCGAATCCCGCGCCATCGGCTTCAACGGCCAGCCGTGGGTGATGCGGCTCGGCCAGCGGATCGCGAAGCGCAACATCGACCACGCCGTGGCCGACCCGGCGCTGCGCGCGAAACTCACGCCCGACTACACCATGGGCTGCAAGCGCGTGCTGATCTCCAACGACTACTACCCGGCCCTGGCCCGCGACAACGTCGACGTGGTCACCGCCGGCGTCGCCGAGGTCCGCGAGCACAGCGTGGTCGACACCGCCGGTGTGGAGCACGAGGTCGACGTCATCATCTACGGCACCGGCTTCCACGTGACCGACGCGTTCGACACGCTCGAGATCGTGGGGCGAGAAGGCCGCAACCTCGCGAAGGAGTGGGCGGCCGAGGGCATGCGCACGCACCTCGGCATCACCGTCAACGGTTTCCCGAACCTGTTCTTCCTGCTCGGACCCAACACCGGTCTGGGCCACAACTCCGTGGTCTTCATGATCGAGGCCCAGATCTCCTACATCGCACAGGCCCTGCGCCTGGCCGGCGACCACGCCATCGACCCGCGGCCGCAGGCGCAGGAAGCCTTCAACGACGACGTGCAGCGCAAGCTCGAAAAGGGCATCTGGACCCAGGGCGGGTGCAAGAGCTGGTACCTCGACGCGAAGGGCGTGAACCGCACGATCTGGCCCGGCTTCACCTGGCGGTACTGGCTGGACACGCGCACCGTCCACCGGGAGGACTACGAACTGCTCGGGTGAGGGGGCACGAAGGGGACTTTCGCGGCAGGGGAGGAGGCGCGAAAGTCCCCTTCGTGGTCTGGGGAGCCCGGACGCGGGCTCGTCGAAGAAACCCACGATCGGGCGTGGGCGTGCTCAGCTCAGAGACGGGGGGCTTTCGCGACCCTCGACAGCGCGAAAGCCCCCGGTCCGGGATGGAACCCGTCGGCTCAGACGGGCGCGAGCTTGCGCAGGTGGCTGATCAGGTCGACCACCGGCAGGTCGCACAGCTCGGCCATCCGCTCGAGCGCCGCCAGGTCGAGCGACACCTCGGCCGAACCCGACCCCGACCCCGACCCCGAACCAGGCAGGGCCGAACCCGTGCCCGGCTCGATGCGGCGCAACCGGTCCTCGGCCCAGCGGCGCAGCGGCAGCAGCTCGGGCGCGGCCTCGGCCACCACCCGCTGCAGGTCCACCCGCACGCGTCCGGGTTCTTCCACGAACACGCGGCGGTGCACCTTGGCCAGCAGGTCCTGGGGCAGCTCGTCCATCGCGACGCACAGCTCGACCAGGCGCACCACGGAACACTGCCGGGTGCCCAGCTCGTACGTCGCCAGCGTCTGCAGGGAGATCTCACTCTGCAGATGCGTGTTCAGCTCCTTGCGCGTCCACCCGCGCCTGCGCCGGAGCTTGCGGAGCTCGTCACCGAGTATCCGCTGGTAGTGCTCAGCGTCGATCACCACTTCCTCGTCCCCTGCCCTGCTCACGCTCTCACGCGCGGCGTCCGCTCTCGTGGCTGCGAACGCGTGCGCGTCTCACGTGTATGAAAGTGGGCAGTGCGCTTTTCCTTACGCGGTTTCGGCCAAGTCTTTGGTGACGATTTCGCAGACTGCTCCGAACGGGCGTACGCGATGCGCTGAACAGGTCAGTTGACGCAGGGGACGCCGTTGGCCGTGATCGGCTTGTCGTCGCCGGCGCCGGCCGGCGGCGACGAGGGCGGGGCCGCCGGCGCGTTGCCCGAGCCGGCCGGGGCGCCGGAACCGGCGTTGTCGGCGGTCGGCTGGTAGTCCGAGCCGAGGAACACCATCACGTGCCCGGCGTCCACGCTCTTGTCCTCCTGCACCGTGGCCTTGGTGCCGAGCGCGTCGGCCACGGCGTTGCCGGAGTCCTGCCCACCAGAGGGCACCCAGATCACGGTGGTCTTGCGCGAGGTCGCGTTGGCCGTGTCGCCCGCGGTGAAGCCCTTGCCCGTGAGCTGCTTCGACACACTCGCGGCCAGGCCGGTGCGGCCCGAGGCGTTGCGGACGTCGACGGTGATGCCCTTGTTCGCGTCGGTCTGCGGCGCCTGAGCCTGCTGGCCTTGCTGCGGACCGGCGAGACCCTGCACGAACTGCTTCACCTGCTGCGGGTCGACCTTGATGGCGACGCCGTCGCTGGGCGTGTGGTACTCGACGTTCTCGACCGGGATCGTGCGGAACTCGAGCTGTCCGCCGGTGAGGCCCTTCATCTGCTGGGCGAAGCTGAAGATGTCCCAGTTCTGGTTGAGGACCACCGACTTCTTGATGGCGTCGATGAGCGCGTTGAGCTTGCCCGGGTCGGTGAGCGTGCCGGCCGAGAGCACCTTGCGCGCCATGCCGGCCATGAACACCTGCTGGCGCACCACGCGGTCGAGGTCGCCGCGCGGCAGGCCGTGGCGCTGCCGGACGAACTCCAGCGCCTGCACGCCGGAGATCGTGTGCACGCCCTTGGTGAACTTCGCGCCCGAGTACTGGTCGTCGACGTCGTTGTTGAGGCAGACGTCCACACCACCGATGGCCTGGGTGATGTCGCTGAAGCCCAGCAGGTTGATCGCCGCGTAGTTGTCGATCGTGGAGCCCGTGAGCGCCTCGACGGTGGAGATCAGCTCCTTCGCGCCGGCCTGGTTGGCCTTGACGTCGAGCTCCTTCGGGTCCGTCACGCCCTGCTTCTGCAGGTCCTTGCGGGCCTGCAGCATCGCGCGGGCGTAGGCGGAGTTGATCTTGTGCTCGCCGTAGCCGGGGATGTTCACGTAGCTGTCGCGCGGCAGCGAGATCGCGACGGCCTTGCTGCCGTCGTTCGGGATGTGCACGAAGATCAGCGAGTCGGTGTTCAGCTCGCCGTCGGCCTCGCCCGCGCGCAGCTGGGCGAGCAGCTGCGGAGAGAGCGGGTTGCCCTGCGCGTCGGTGCGGCTGTCGAGGCCCACCAGCAGGATGTCGCGCGCGCCGTCTGCGGGCTGTTCGCCACCGGAGTTCGGGTTGATCACGTCGGCGTAGTTCAGGCCGTTGACCAAGCCCTGCAGCGACGCCCATGCGTAGCCGGTGAAGGCCATGATCAGCAGCGACACCACGGCGAGGGTGATCTTCGCGCCGCGGTGGGAGCCACGCCGGCGCGGCGGTGGGCCCGATCGGCGCTGCGGCGGACGCGGCCGGTGTTCGGCGTCGCGAGGTCCCCGCGGCCCCGCGCGGTCGCGGCCGGGCGGCGGCACCCGTCGCCCGCCCCCGCGTCCCGGCGGCTCCTGCCAGGATCGGGCGGGGCGTCGGCCGCCTTGCCCGTTCCGGGGCGGGTGGTCCACGCGGTCCGCTCCTTCTGCTCGTTCTCGGCGTCTCTCGGTGTCCGGTTCCCCCGGACCTCGAAGACGCATGGTGCCGGGGCGGGGTTGCGGTGGGTTCGCACCTCCCCCGCCCGGTGTGGCCTGTGCCACCCATGGTCCGCCACACCCGCCGCGTTCGCCCAGTCGGAGCAGCGCGTGTCGCGCCCCGAGTTTCCCGTCAAGGAGTGCCGCTCGCAGCGCGGCGGGCGGGAACGAGACACGAAGTGGCCGCGACCAGGGCAAACGCCGCCGTCGCCGCGTGCAGGACCACGGTGGGCGGGCCGGCCGACGTCACCATCAGTGCCGGCCCGCAAGCCAGCGCGCACACGAACCACGTGCCCGCCGACGCCGTGGCACCCGTACGGACGGTGTGCAGCAGCAGCACCCCGAGCAGCAGGTGCACGAGGCTCTGCACCGGGTCGAGGTGCAGGCCGAGAAAATCGGCGTCCGCGGCGACGGTGCCGAAGTGGGCCAGCGCGAGACCGAACACGCCGAGCGTCGCGTAGCCGATGCCGAGCGCGGCGGCAGCCCTGGTCAGCAGTACCGGGCGCCAGCCGGTGGCCGCGAGCGGCCGCGGCCCCGGGGCCGCGGGGGCGGTGCCGGTGCGCGGGTGGCGCTCGAACCACCAGAACACGAGCCCGGCCGGCACGAGCAGCAGCGCGATCGCGAGGGCGGTGCGCGGGTGCACGAGCCAGGTCAGGCCGTCGGCGATCGGCCCCGGCAGGTAGACGGCGGCGACGAGCAGCAACATCGCCGCGAGGAACGCCAGGTAGAGGCTCATCGGCGTCCGCAGCACGAACGCGGTGGCGCGGCTCAGGCGCGGGCGCGCCGCGACGCGCACCAGCCGCCGGCCCAGCAACCCGGCCAGCCCGAGCTGCGTCAGGCCGAGCAGCAGGACCTCCCACGGCGGCGCGGACAACGCGGTCGGCGCACCCGGGCTGCCCAGCAGGATCGGCGACGCGCCGAGTGCGAAGGTGGCCACGACGAGCGCCCCCACCCCGGCCACGGCGGCACCCGCCAGCACCGGGCGCGGCAGCCGCACGCCGTCGGCGTGGGCGAACGCGACCTGCTGGGCCAGCAGCGCGAGCGCCAGCGTCGCGCCGTAGCCGGGCAGCGGCGAACCGGACCAGGCCGCGGCGGTCTCGCCGGCGACGACGAGCACCAGCAGGCCGGCCACCGACCACAGCCGGGTGCGCCGGTAGAGGGCGAGCAGCGCCGGCGCGGCGACGATCGTCAGCAGGTACACCCCCAGCAGCCACAACGGGTGCAGCGCGATCCGCATGACCGTGGCGTTCGTGCCCACGGGAATGCCGAGCAGCTCCAGCGCGAGCGGCACGAGCAGGGCGACCACCGCGAAGATCGACGCGGGCCGCAGCAGGGGACTCGCGCGTTCGGCGAGGTAGTGGCGGTAACCGCGGTCGCGTTCGGCCAGCCAGCCGCTGACGTTCGCGTAGCCGCCGGCGAAGAACAGCAGGGGGGTGAGCTGCGCGAGCCAGGTGAGCGGCCACCACGCCGACTCGGGTGCGCCCGCCCAGTCGGCCAGCGCTGTCGCCGATTCGCCGAGCAGGAGCAGCACGGCCGACGCGGCGCCGAGCACGGCCCAGCGTGTCGGGGGACCGCCGGCGGCGCGGGCGGGGCGGGGCGTGGTGCGCCGGGCGGTGTGCCAGCCGCGCAGCCGGAACACGAGCAGGCAGCCGATCACCAGCACACCCGCGACCATCGGCCCGATGGGGTCGGCGACGGGCGGGCCCCAGCGCTGGTGCCACGAGTTGACGACGAGCCCGGCCGAGTACAGCGTGGCGACGACCTGGCAGGTGCCCGCCGAGCCCATCGGGTTCACCACGCACGCGTGGTGCATGTCCTGCGACAGGCGCGCGTCGAGCGAGGCCCGCACGCTCTGGTCGAGCGGGTGCCCCTTCTTGTCGGCGTAGCGCAGCAGGTCGTAGCCCAGGTCGTGGGCCTTGCACGGCACCGCGTAGTCCCACTTGGTGTTGTCGTCGCCCCACGGGGTCGAGCACCCTCCGTCGACGTGCACGGCGCGGACGGTCCCGTCGCGCGCCGGCAGTGCCCCGGGCGTGATGCCGCTGACGGCGGCGAAGTCCTTCGGCAGCAGCGCCAGCGCGGTGGGTGCGGGGCCGGGGTGGGTCAGGGCCGCGATGGCGTTCTGCGCGGCCAGCACGTCGCCGGTCGGCGGTCCCTGGTCGGGCGGCGACGCGGGGCGCGAGGCGATGAGCCCGAAGCCGAACACGACGAAGAGCACCAGCAGCAACCAGCCCGACGTCGACCAGGGACGGCGGGCTGGGGCGGCGGCCGGCGGGCGGTCGTCGGCGGTGGCGGGCATGCGCTCCAGGGTGCCAGCCCCGCCCCGGCGACGGCATGGGGCTGACCCCCCGGCGTGGCGGGGGATCTCCCCCGGGCCCGGCCGGTGCTTTATCTCAAGCGGCGGTGAATTGCGTCACAGCAGTTTTGTTGAAACTTCAAGCACAACAAGAGGGCCCGTGGGTGAATTCTTTGCCTGTTTCCGACAAGGTTTCGCCTACGCGATTAATCGCCATTGGTTGCGGTCCGTGATTTCGCTCAGGCCGCGCGCGGTGGTGGATCCGAGTCGGCGAACCGGACTTGATTCCGGCCGCCTTCCTTCGCGGCATACACGGCGACGTCGGCCGCGTGCAGCAACTGTTCCACCGTCGTTCCGTTCGGCCCGAGCAGCGCTACTCCGATCGAGGCGGTGCGGTCGGTGATGCGGGCGCGCCCGCCGCGTTTGTCGGTGGTCACGATCTGCTGATCGGCGATGGCGGCGCGGATCCGTTCAGCCGTCACCTTGGCGGCCGTCTGGTCCACGTCGGGCAGCAGGATCAGGAATTCCTCGCCGCCGAAGCGGCCGATGATGTCCCTGGGGCGGGTGTGCTCGTCGAGGGTCTGTGCCACGGTGCGCAGCACGTCGTCACCGGCCGGGTGGCCGAACGTGTCGTTGATCCACTTGAAGTGGTCCAGATCGATCATCAGCAGTGCCAGCATTTCGTTGGCCCGCGCGGCCCGGGCGAGGGCGCGGTCGGCCGATTCGGACCAGCCGCGCACGTTGAAGATGCCCGTTTTCGGGTCGGTGCGGGCCTCGGACTGCAACTGGTTGATCTCGGCGAGCCGGTTGCCGAGCACGGTGATGAGCACCAGGATCACGATGGCCGGCGGGAAGTTCACCAGCAGGATCGTGGCGATGGTGCCGAGGCCGATGGTCGAGAGCTCGAGCAGGTTGTCGTCCTTCGTGCCCAGCACGTTGCTCAGCGTCGGCGCGGAAGTTCCGCCCAGTGCGAGCAGGCTGCCGATGACGATGGCCTGCAGTGCCGCGTAGCAGAACCCGACGAGCATCAGGATGCCGAAGAGCTTGAGCGAGTTGTCCGGCGTGAGGTTCTCGAGCTCCGCCGACGCGAAGGTCTGGTACAGCTCGTGCGCCGCGTACGCCGACACCGCGTGCGTGAACGAGGTGAACACGAACTTGTGCGGAGGCCGCCGCGAGTTGAACCACCGCTGCACGCGGACGATCACGATCAGCAGCAGCGTCAGGTGGATGGGCAGGAGCAGGGCGCCCGGGAACACCCAGATGCCCGACAGGTCGATGTGGACGGCCGTGACGCGGTTGCGGCGCCGCTCCTCCTGCCGGCGCGTGAGCTGGATGTGCACCGTGGCGCAGACCGCGAGGATGCCGAACCGGCTCCAGTCCAGGGCGGTCGTGGGCCCGCCGGTGACGATGCCGAAGGTGAGCAGGGCGACCGCGAGCGCTTCCCAGGCGAGCAGGAAAACGATCATCGGCCGCGGCTTCGTCCACAGGTCCCACGAGCGCACGGGATTGCGGGAAATCAACTCACCGAGCTGTTTGCCGACGCCCTGCGACCGAGTGGTCGCGTTTTGTGCAGGACGGTGTGAGGCGCTCTGCGGAGCACCGGAAAAATCTTGGGACTTTCCCGGGTGATCATGGGCCGCTTTGGGTACCTCGCGACCGGAGTCCGTCGGTTCACCGTGCGCACGTCCGTTCTCGGGCATCGGGCTCGGCCTCCTCCGGTCTCTCGGGTTGTTCGCGTTTGGTGGTATCCACTGTGGTGCTGTTATCGCTTACCGGTATCATCGCACTCACCGACTTCCCGGCGGTGAGCCCTCCTCGAGGGCTGAATTCGTGTTTCGTCCAACCGTGCGCCTCTCACCCGGCGGCGCCTTCCCCGATGGCTGGTGAACCTGAATGCGAATTGCAACACCAGTCACTGAGCCCTGCCCTCCAGGAGGTGTTTTCCCGATGCGCGACCGTGAAGCCTGAATCGTTCTTGTCCCTTTGCCAGGAAATTGTCAGCGTTCTCGGTTCGAGGAGGTGTTCCACGGTGCGTGACCGCGAGGCGTGATTCCCGTGACCGGCGACCCGGAGTTCGTGACTGCGTGAGAAGAGGAGAGCCGCGATGCGTGACCGCGAAGCCTGAGAAATGAGCACACCCCGAGAATTCGATCCGGATGTCGGAACCGGATCGCCCCGGCCGGTGAACGAGCCGGCCACGACTCACAGCCCCGAGTCGGCCGCGACCGCGTGCCGGACCCGGGTCCACGAGAAGGCGGTGGGGATGGCCAGCGCAACGCCGAGCAGACCGGCGAGTGCGATGGCGGTGACCGCGGACCCGGTCAGCTGGGCGACCACCCCGCCGAGCGCGACCCCGACCCCCTGCGCGACCCGCAGCCCCGTGCGGTAGAGGCCGCCGGCGCCACCGCGTAGCTCGTTCGGCACCCAGGTGGCGAACGTCGCGGTGACCGTGATGATGTACGCGCCCATCGCACCCGCCAGTGCGAGGAGCACCAGAGCCAGCACCAGGTTCGGCTGGACCAGAAACAGCGCCAGCAGCGCCAGCGACGTCGTCGCGAGGATGCCGAGCAGCCGCAGCCTGACCTGGGCGGACGCGAACTTCGACAGCACGTAGGCGCCGACCACGAACCCCAGCGGGTCGGCGGCCAGGAGCCAGCCCACGGCCGCGGACGACGCGCCGAGTTGCTCCGCCAGCGGAGCCGCGAGCCCTTCGGGGACCACCGCGAGCCCGACCAGCCACGACAGCGCGATGAGCACCCGCAGCCTGCGCTGCCCGAACACGAACCGCGTGGCGCCGAACCACGTCGACTGCTCACCGCCCGCGGCCGGGCGATCGCGCACCCACACGCGCACGATGACGGAGGCGACGGCGAAGCTCACGGCGTCGATCGCGAGCGCCCACGAAGTGCCCACGTAGGCGACGAGCAGGCCGCCGCCCGCGAGCCCCAGCAGCATCACGGTGTTGGTGGTGATCCCGCGCAGGTCCTGGCTGCGCAGGTAGATCTCGTCGTCGACGAACACCTCTCGGGTGATGGCGTTCTGCGCGGCGTTGGCCGGCGACGCGGCCAGCTGCACGGCCACGAGCAGGCAGCACAGCACGGCCAGGGGCATGCCGGGCAGGCTCATCAGTCCCACGAGCACCGCCTGCGCGGCGGCGCTCGTGCTGAGCACCGCGCGCCGCCGGTAGCGGTCGGCCAGGAACGAGAGGCCGAGCCCGCCCGCCAGCGCGGGGAGGAACGTCAGGGCGTAGACGACGGCGGCCCAGAGGGCCGAGCCGGTGCGGTTGTAGACGAGGATGGCGAGCGCCACCTTCGCCAGCTGGTCGCCCGCGCTCGAGATGGCCTCGGCCGCCCACAGAACGCGGTACTCGACGTTCCGCAGTGGCGCCGTCAGCCGTGGCGTGGCGTGGGTCGTCACAGGGTGACCACTTCCCCCTCCCCGATCGGGTGAACGTGTCCGGTGGGCATTCTGCCCGCGTTGTGACGGCGACCCCGAGGGAGTCACAGTTCCCGGACGGTGGGACAACAATCAGTATGCCGCCGATTACGCGCGGGCGAACAGCGGATCCGGGCGTTCTCGTTCACTGGGCCGTTCAGGGGACCCACTCCGGGTCGGTGCTGACCCGTCCGCGGGTACCGGAGGGCTGATCGCACTTCACTCGCTCGGCGCAGCACGGCCACCGTTCGTCGCCATCGCCCTGCCCCGTGCGCCGAATGGCCCAACACTGGAAAACGAGCCCGGTGGAGCGGCCCCTCGCCCCGCCGGCGCCGCGAGGTGGGGAGGAAGTTATGGACAGGCTCATGCAGGACAAGCTCATGCAGGACAAGCTCATGCAGGACAAGGCCGTGGTCGTGACCGGCGCCGGCCGCGGACTCGGCGAGGCGTTCGCCGTGCACGTGGCCCGCGCCGGCGGGTCAGTGGTGGTCAACGACGTCGACGCGGCGCTCGCCGAGCGCACCGCGGAGAACATCCGCCGCCACGGTGGCCGCGCCGTCGCGAGTGGGCACAGTGTGGCCGACCCGGCCCAGGCCCAGGCGATCGTGGGCCTGTGCGTGGGTGAGTTCGGGCGCATCGACGGCCTGGTCAACAACGCCGGGCTCAACTACGAGGCGCTGCCGTGGGAGGACGACCTCGACCAGGCCAGGGAACTGGTCGAGGTCAACGTCCTGGGCGTGATGTACACGGGCCTCGCGGCGATCAAGGCCATGGTCGCGGCGGGCACGCGTGGATCCATCGTGAACATCTCGTCGGGCGCTTCGCTGGGGCAGCGCAAGCTCGGCGTGTACGCGGCTTCGAAGGGCGCGGTCGCTTCGCTCACGTACTCGTGGGCGCTGGACCTCGAGCAGCACGGCATCCGGGCCAACGCCGTGTGCCCCGTGGCGCACACCCGGATGGTGTGGAAATCCGAGCGCGCGCTTCGGGCGTGTCCGCCGGAGCGCACGCCGTCGCGCATCGCGCCGGTGGTGCTGTTCCTGCTCGGCGACGGCTCGGCGGGGATCACCGGGCAGATGATCCGGTGCAACGGGCCGCAGCTGCACGTGATGGGCCAGCCGTTCCTGAAGCAGCCGATCCTCGAACGGCAGGTGTGGGACACCGAGACGGTGCAGAACGCGTTCGACGAGGTGTTCTCGGCGCACCTGGAGAACTACGGGCTCGAGAAGCGCGTGCCGCCGCGCCTGCGCAAGTGGACGGACAGCAGCCGCATCGCGTGAGGACGGTCCCGGGCGGCCGGCGAGCCGCCCGGGACCGGTGATCACGAAGCCGGGGTGGTGGCCGGGTACAGGTTTTGGATCGCGTCGTCGTAGCGCTCGTTGATCACGCGGCGCTTGAGCTTCAACGTCGGCGTGAGCTCGCCGGTCTCGGGCGTCCAGGCCTGAGTGATCAGGTGGTAGCGCTTGATCTGCTCGATGCGCGCCAGCCGGTTGTTGGCCGATTCCACCGCGCGCTCGATCTCGGCGAGCACCTGCTCGTGGGCGGCCAGCTCGTCGATGCCGGTCGCTTCGATGCCGTGGGCCGTGGCCCAACCGGGGGCGATCTCGTCGTCGAGCACGATCAGGGCCGTGACGTACGGGCGGTCGTCGCCGATCGCGACGGCCTGGCCGATGAGCGGGTGTTCCTTGAGCAGGCCCTCGATGCGAGTGGGCGCGATGTTCTTGCCGCTCGAGGTGATGATCAGTTCCTTCTTGCGGTCGGTGATCCGCACGAAACCGTCTTCGTCGATGGTGCCGATGTCGCCGGTGGCGTACCAGCCCTCGGCGTCGGTGGCGTCGGCGATGCTGCCGTCTTCCTGCAGGTAACCGAGGAACACGATGGGGCCGCGCACGAGCAGCTCGCCGTCTTCGGCGAGCTTCACCTCGACGCCTTCGAGCGGCTTGCCGACCGTGCCCGCGCGGAACGCGGCTGCGCTGTTCGAGGTGGCCGCACCCGTCGTCTCCGACAGGCCCCACACTTCCACGATCTCGACGCCCAGGCCGGCGATGAAGTACAGGACCTCCACCGGCAGGGCCGCGGCGCCGCTCGACGCGACGAGCACCTTGTCCAGACCGAGCAGGGCGCGCACGGGGGCGAGCACGGTTTCGTCGGTCTTCGCTATGCGCTCGGCGAGCTCCGCCGGCACCTCCTTGCCGTCGGAGCGCAGCTTGTAGCCCTCCTGCAGCAGTGCATTGGCCGACAGCAGCGCCTCGCGCCGGTCCTCGGGCACGCCGCCGAGCATGTTTTTCATGCCCGCCACCATTTTCTCCCACACGCGCGGCACGCCGAAGAAGCTCTCCGGGTGCACCTGCCCGAGTGCGGCGACGACCCCGGAGGCGTCGGCGACGGTGTGCACGTGGCCCGCCCACAGCAGCGGCAGGTAGATCGACAGTTCGCGCTCGGCGATGTGCGCCAGCGGCAGGTATGCGATGTTCTTGGCGTGCATCGGCGCGTTGTGCAGCTGCTGCACCGCGAGTCCTTCGTGGACGGCGTTGCGGTGCGACAGCACGACGCCCTTGGGATCGCCGGTGGTGCCGGAGGTGTAGATCATCGACAGCGGGTCGTCCGGCTGGATCGCCTGCCACGCGGCCTCGAACGCGCCGGGGTCCTCGGCGAGCGCCGCGCACCCGGCTTCGCGCACGTCGGCGAACGAGACGAACCGGTCGTCGCCGGCGGGGATCGCGGCCGCGTCCATCACGATGACGTGGCGCAGTGCGGGCAGGTCGTCGAGCACCGGCAGCCAGCGCTCGAGCTCACCGGCACCGCCGAGCACCACGACGGGCGCGGCGCTGTGGCGGGCGACGTAGCGGATCTGGTCCGGGCTCAACGTCGCGTATGCGGTGCACGGGATGGCCGCGAGGTGCACGGCGGCGAGGTCGGCGATGATGTGGTCGGGACTGCTCGCGGCCATGATCAGCATGCGGTCGCGTTTCGCGAGGCCGAGACCGGCCAGGCCGCGGGAGAACTGGGCGATCGCGGTGCGGAACTCGGTCCAGCTCAGCGTCGGGTGACCTTCGAGGTCGAGCGAGGTGATGGCGGGGTGTTCGCCGTACTCGGTGGCGTTGCGGTGCAGCAGGCGGGGGATCGTCTGCCCCTCCGCCTGGGCGGCTACGGACTCCGGTGTGGTCAACGCTGGCCCCTCCTCGGTGCGGCTGATGACCGACCACTGTAGGGGCTCTGGGCCGGTGTGGATAGAGAATCGCGGCCACCGTCCTGCGCCGTTTGGACTACACCACGAACTTCGCAAAACGGTCTATTTTCCACCGGTCGCGGCAAAGATCCACTTCAGCGGCCCCTGCTTGAATGGAAGCCCCACCCGAAGGAGTGCTCGTGCCCGCTCGCGAACAGCCCGCCCGTGAACTCTTGCACGCGATCCAGCGCGAGCTGGCGCCTCGCGACGACGACAACCGGCTCGTGCCGCTCGTCGCGTCGGGAGCCGCGCCGTCGGCGGTGTTCGCCGCGATCGCCACCGAGGAGCGGTGGATCGTGCGCAGTGACTGGCGCAGCTTCCACGCGCTCGCGGCTCGCGCCGACGAACCGCGGGCGCGTGAGTTCTTCGGCGAGCTCGCGCCGGGGGAGCAGCTGGCGCTGGGCAAGCTCGACGCACTGGCCGCGGCCGCCGGCGACGATCCGGGAATCGAGCTGCCCCGCGCGGGGTGCCAGGCCTACCCGGCGTATTTCGCGTGGCTGGCGCTGAACGGTGAAGCGGCCGAAGTCGCGGTCGCGATCTTCGCGAACTTCGCCGCGTGGGGCCGGTATTGCGCGACGATCGCGGCGGGGATGCGCGAGCACTACGACTTCGGCGACGCCGCGTGCGCGTTCTTCGACTTCTTCGCCGCCGACGTCCCGGAGATCGAGCAGCAGGCGCTCGCCGCGATCCAGGCCGGGCTCGACGCCGGCCGTCTCGATGCCCAGCGCGCGCGGACCTACGCCCGGCTGTTCCAGAGCTACGAGCTGATGTTCTGGAACACCCTCGCAGAGGAGTTCCCCGCATGAGCCGCGACCTCACCGCGGAAGCGGCCGCGCTCGACGCCGCCGACCCGTTGGCCGCCAAGCGCGCGGAGTTCGACCTCGACCCGGCCGTCGCGTACTTCGACGGCAATTCCCTCGGCGCACCACCGAAGCACGTCGCCGAGCGGCTCGCCGCCGTCGTGCGCGAGCAGTGGGGCGGCCGGCTGATCCGGTCGTGGACCGAGGGCTGGTGGGAGGCGCCGGAACGCGTGGGGATGCGGATCGCGCCGCTCGTCGGCGCGGCGCCCGGCCAGGTCGTGGTCGCCGACTCGACGAGCGTCGACCTGTTCAAGGTGCTCGTCGCCGCGGTGCGCGCGAACCCGGGCCGCGGCGAGATCCTGCTGGACGCGGCCACGTTCCCGACCGACGGGTATGTGGCTGATCAGGTCGGACGTCTGACCGGACACGCGGTGCGGCGCGTGCCCGTTGCCGAGCTGCCCGCCGTGTGCGGTGAGCAGACGGCCGCGGTCCTCGTGAACCACGTCGATTACGTGTCGGGCCGGCTGCACGACATGGGCGCGGTCACCGCCGCGGCGCACGCGGCCGGCGCGCTCGTGGTCTGGGACCTCTGCCACAGCGTCGGCGCGGTCGAGGTGCGGCTCGACGAGCACGAGGTCGACTACGCGGTGGGCTGCACCTACAAGTTCCTCAACGGCGGACCCGGCGCGCCCGCGTTCGTCTACGTCGCGAGCCGGCGGCAAGCGTCGTTCGACCAGCCGCTCGCCGGCTGGGCCGGGCACGCCGACCCGTTCGCGATGGAGGCCGCCTACCGCGCGGGTGCGGGGATTTCGCGAGCGCGCGCGGGCACCCCGGACGTGCTCTCCCTGCTCGCGCTCGACGCCGCGCTGGACGTGTGGGACGACGTCGACCTCGCCGTGCTGCGGGCGAAAGGGTTGGCACTGGGCGATTTCTTCCTCCACTGCCTCGACGAACTGCTACCCGGGGCCGACGTGCCGACCCCGCGTGAGCACGCCCGCGGGCACCAGATCTCCGTTCGGGTGCCCGACGCGCGGGCGACGATGGCGGCGCTGCACGAACGTGGGGTGCTCGGTGATTTCCGGCCGCCCGACGTACTGCGGTTCGGGCTCGCGCCGCTCTACACCCGGTACGAGGAAGTGCTTCGCGCCGTCACGACCTTGCGTGAGCTGCGCTGAACGAAGAAGGCGAACCGAATTCACGGAAATGGTGTTGGTGAGGGCGCACTTGTGCGTCGGGTAGTCCCTTCGGGTGAGTGCCCGGGGCTGTTGTGGTCTGAACCCCGCTATGATCGTGGCCTGCTTTTCCGCTGGTGAGAGCACCGCGACCCGACGTGGTCCCGTTCTTGATCCCGTGCTGGTGCGGGAGGGGAACGTCGGCGTGGTTCCGGGGCGAAGGGGGCGGCCGTGGCCGGTGCACGCGTTCGTGAGGTTCCGCTTTCGTATGTCGGCACGCTCCTGATCGGCGTTGTCATCGGAATTCTGGTGGCCGAATTCGGTGATCTGTTCGTGCGCTTCCCGGTCGAGTCCGTGCTGGTGCTGGTGCTGGTGTGCTCGGTCCTCGTGCTCGGGTGGGCGTGCCGCGAGATGCTGCACGAGCTCGTGCAGCGGGGGCGGCGCGGCCGGGGCTCGCGGGGAGCGGATCGTGAAGCGGATCACGCAACAGGTCTCGACCAGTCCGGCGTGCCGCGGCTGATCCCGCATCGCGACAGCCCCTCGCGACCGAACGGCGTTCGGCGCTGAAAAGTGGTAATCGTGTCTGCACGGAACGCGATTCCGCGGCTTGTGTAGTCCAATTCACGCCTTTTCGTCCTCGCGTGCCGATTGCCGCCCGCCGTGGGGTGATCGTCACGGACCGTCGGTGCCTCCCGTGATGGACCTCACCTGGTAATTCCACGTTTCCCTAACCGCGGTTCACCTCGCCGATAGCGCGCCGCAGGTCACGGCGGCACCGCCGTCCGGCCCATTGGATCGAGCGACCGAGGTCACCGATCCTGTGGTGTATTTCCCACGCGCTGTCAAGGGTTGTGAGACGCTCACGGGAACGTGATCGGGATTCGCGTCCAGACTTGACGAGCTAGCCCGGCCTGCCTAACGTCGTCGCGGGCGATGGACCACGGTGAGTTGATCCGGCTGGTCGGAACCGGGTGGGAAAACCCTGGGAGACCCGAATACCTTGTACTGCCGGAAGGAAAACGGACCACGGTGAAGCGTAATTCCGTTCGTCGCAACCGCGGCTCGTCGATTCGGTCACGCGTGCTCGCGATCGCGTTGATACCGAGTCTCGCTCTCCTGCTCGTCGGCGTCGCGCTGGCCGGTTACTTGATCACCGACGCGCTGAAGGCCCGCGACTACGCGCAGAAGATCCGCACTTCGGAAGGCCCCGGCATTCCGTTCATCGTCGCCGCCGAGCAGGAGCGGCAGCTGTCGATGAGCCTGCTCGCGGGCCAGGCCGACGCGCGGCAGGCGCTGCTGGCCGCCCGGCCGAAGACCGACGCGGCGGCCGCGCAGATCAGTTCGGTGCTGGAGGGCAACTTCGCCGACGACGACACCGTGCCGGCGAGCGTGAAGCAGAACATCACCACGTTCATCGGGCTGTACTCGAAGATGCCGCAGGTGCGCCAGCAGGTGGACGGCGCGCAGCTGCCGCTGCTGCAGACGTTCGCCTTCTACAACCAGATCATCGACCAGTTCACCCAGGGCGTCGCCGGGCTCGCGCAGTCGGCGCGCGGGGCGGAGAACGCGTTCGCGCGCCTGTCGGCGATCCCGATCTTCAACGCGGCCGAGGAGATGCAGCGCAGCGACGCGCTGTCGGCGGCCGGGCTCGCCTCGGGTGGCCTCGACGGCGACGAGCAGCGCGCGTACCTCGGGCAGATCGGCGCGTACCACGCGCAGCTGGAACAGTCGGTGCCGCAGATGCTGCCACAGGTGCGCGCGAGCTACGACAAGCTCGTGGCCGGCCCGGACTGGCGCACGGTGACGCAGGTCGAAAACGCCTTCCTGGCGGGCGAAAAGCAGCTGCCCGTGCCACCGGAGCAGTGGCGCGACGCCGCGCACCAGGTCGCCACCACGTTGATGACGATGTTCGTGACGCAGAGCTCGAACGCCACCAACGCGGCGATCGCCGACGCCGACACCACGCTCACCAACTCGATCATCGCCGGCGCCGCCGCGCTGCTGATCGCGCTCATCGTGGTCCTCATCGCGCTGCGTCTGTCGCGGCGGTTCATCGCCCGCCTCGCGCGGCTGCGCGAGGACACGCTCGACGCGGCCGAGGTGCGGCTGCCCGAGCTGGTGGAGCGCGTGCGGGCGGGCGAGCCCGTGGACCTCGAAGAGGGCGGGCACTTCCTCGACCACGGCGACGACGAGATCGGCGAGGTCGCCGAGGCGTTCAACAAGGCGCAGCAGGCGGCCATCGCCGCGGCCGTGGAGGAGGCGAAGACGAGGGAGGGCACCAAGACGGTGTTCCTCAACATCGCCCACCGCAGCCAGGTCATCGTGCACCGGCAGCTGAAGGTGCTCGACGCGGCCGAGCGCAAGCAGGAGGACCCGGACCAGCTGGACACGTTGTTCCAGCTCGACCACCTCTCCACGCGCGCCCGCCGCAACGCCGAGAACCTCATCATCCTCGGCGGCGGCCAGCCGGGCCGGCAGTGGCGCAACCCCGTCAGCCTCGCCGAGCTCGTGCGCGGCGCCGCGGCCGAGACGGAGGACTTCGCGCGGGTGAAGACGGGTGCGTTGCCGTCGGCGGCTGTGCGCGGCCCGGTGGTCGGCGACCTCGTGCACCTGCTCGCGGAGCTGATCGACAACGCGACCTCGTTCTCGCCGCCGGAGGCGCGCGTGGAGCTGCGGGGCAACGTGGTGGGCAAGGGCGTGGTGATCGAGGTCGAGGACCAGGGCCTCGGGCTCGAGAAAGAGCAGGCCGACGAGTTCAACGCGATGCTCGCCGACCCGCCGGACTTCGGGATCATGGCGCTCTCGGACGAGCCGCGGCTGGGGTTGTTCGTGGTCGCGCGGCTCGCGTCGCGCCACGGGATTTCGGTGCACCTGCGGGAATCGGCGTACGGCGGCACTCGCGCGATCGTGCTGGTGCGCCGGGAGTTGCTGGCGCCACTGAGCGAGGCGGCGCCCGACGTCGCCAGGGAAGAGGCGCCGGTGCCCGAGCAACCCACGCAGGAGCCAGTGCGGATGGCGCGAGTCGGCCGGCGTGCGGCGCGGTTGCGGGCGGAGGCGGTGCCGCCCGCCTCGGTGCCGGTGGAGCAGCCCGCGTACGAACAGCCGAAGCACGAGCAGCCCCGGCACGAACCGTCTGCTCACGAGCCGCCCGCTTATCGCCAGGCGGAGCCGCCGGTCGAGCAGCCCGCCATGCCGCGGGCCGCGCGGCCGTCCCGTCCGCCCCAGCCGGCGTGGCCCGCGCACGAGCCGCGGCCCGCACCGGAGAACGGCCGGCCGCAGCAGCCCAACCGGCCGGAAGCACCCGGGCGGCCACCGCTGCCGCAGCGCCGGCGTCAGCAGAACCTCGTGCCGCAGCTGCGCGCGGACCGTCCGGAGCAGGACCGGGAAGACGTCCGGGAGGACTCGCCGGAACTCGCCCGCAACCGGCTGACGGCGTTCCAGCAGGGCACCCGGCGCGCCCGGGAGACGGAAGTCGACTACGACAACAGGTACGGAGATCACGACTGATGGCCAACAACGGCGTCAACGAGCTCGACTGGTTGCTCGACGACCTCGTCAAGCGGGTCGCCGGTGCCGATCGGGCAGTGGTGCTCTCGTCCGACGGGCTCCTGATCGGGCGGTCGGGCAATCTGTCCGAAGAGGACGCTGAGCACCTTTCGGCCGTCGCCTCGGCGTTCCAGAGCCTCGCGCGGGGCACCGGGCGGCACTTCGGCGGCGGCAACGTGCGACAGACGATGGTGGAGATGGACCACGCGTTCCTCTTCGTCACGGCCGCGGGCCGCGGCGCGTGCCTGGCGCTGCTGGCGAGCGTCGACGCGGACATGGGGCTCGTGGCGTATGAGATGAACCTGATGGTGAAGCGGGTCGGCGCGGTGCTCACGGCGGCACCGCGGGCCGGAGTGGTCCAGCGGACGGGGCCATGAGCGGCCGGCACGAGGCGTGGTTCGACGACGAGGCCGGGCCCCTGGTCCGGTCCTACGCCGTGACGGGCGGGCGCACCCGCTCGGACACGTTGGGGCTGGACCTGATCACGCTCGTGGTGGCCATGCGCACCGCGCGCGAGGTGGCCGCGATCGAGCCCGAGTACGCGCAGATCCTGAGCCTGTGCCAGAAGCCGACGTCGGTCGCGGAGGTGGCCGCGCGCGTCGATCTGCCCCTGCCGGTGGTGAAGGTGCTGCTGAGTGATCTGATCGAGTCGAACCTCGTGCTGTTCCGCACCGCGGCACCCCCGACCGAAGCTCCGAACAAACACGTACTCCAGGCGGTTCTCGATGGTATCCGGAAACTCTGAACCCCGGCGCTCGCTGACCGCGACCGCGGTCAAAGTGCTGATCGCCGGTGGGTTCGGGGTCGGCAAGACCACGATGGTCGGCTCCGTCAGCGAGGTCCCTCCGCTGCGGACGGAAGAGGTGATCACCACCGCGTCGGAGGGGATCGACGACCTCGCGGGCGTGGAGCAGAAGACCACAACCACGGTCGCGCTGGACTTCGGGCGCATCACGATCAACCCCGAGCTGATCCTGTACTTGTTCGGCACGCCCGGGCAGGACCGGTTCTGGTTCATGTGGGACGAGCTGGCCGAGGGTGCCCTGGGCGCGGTGGTGCTGGCCGATACGCGACGGCTCGAGTCGTGCTTCGCCGCCGTGGACTTCTTCGAGCGGCGCGGCCTGCCGTTCATCGTGGGCGTGAACTGTTTCGACGGCGCGTACCGCTACGGCACGGAAGAGGTCCGGGCCGCGCTGGACCTCGACCCGGACGTTCCCCTCTTGCTGTGCGACGCCCGTGAGCGGGAGTCGACCAAGCAGGTGCTGACGATCCTCATGGAGCACGTGGTGAAGCACAACGACCTGGCGGCCGCGGGCTACTGAGCCTTCTTGCGGTTGCCGCGGTTGCTTCGGTGGCCCAGTGCGAACGCGCCCGGACCGACGACGGCGATCGTCAGGAAGATCCACGAGTACAACGCGGCCGGCTCGCCCATGTTCTGCATCGGCAGCAAGCCCATCGGCGCGTGGACGGTGAAGTAGGCGAACGCCATCACGCCGGAGAGGACGATCGCCGCCGGTCGCGTCGCCACGCCCAGCACGATCAAAGTGGCGCCGACGACTTCGATCGCGCTGGCCCAGAACCCGGGGAAACTGCCGAACGGCACGGCCGCGCCTTGCCCGTCGATGCCGCCGAACAGACCGAAGCCCTGCAGCCCGTGCAGCAGGAACAGCGTCGACGTGACGACGCGGAACAGCGCCAGCACGACCGGGCGCACGCGGTTGGTGGTCTTCTCGACGGTCTGGGTGCGGGTGATGGTGGTCATTTCGGGTTCCCTTCGCTGTGTCCTTTACCTGTGCGTCGGACGGCCTCGACGCGAATCGACACGGGTGCGGAAACTTTTTCGCCGCGCCGTCCGGCAGACTGGCGCGATGGCTGCCAAACACAGCGCCGGGCTGCTGCTCTTCCGCCGGCGCGACGAGGTCGAGGTCCTGCTCGCGCACATGGGCGGGCCGTTCTGGGCGAAGAAGGACGAGGCCGCGTGGTCGCTGCCCAAGGGCGAACTCGAGGACGGCGAGGAGCCCTTGGCCGCCGCCCGGCGCGAGTTCACGGAAGAGTTGGGGCTTCCCGCTCCCGGCGGCACCTGGCTGCCGCTGGGCGACGTGCGTCAGTCGGGCAAGGTCGTCACGGCGTGGGCCGTGGAGGCGGACCTGGATCCCGCCGCGGTCGTGCCCGGGACCTTCGAACTGGAATGGCCGCCGCGATCGGGGCTGCGGCGAGAGTTTCCGGAGGTGGACCGGGTGGAGTGGTTCGGGTTGGACGTGGCGCAGGTGAAGTTGGTGAAGGGGCAGCGGGCGTTTCTCGACCGGCTTTCCGAGGCGGTCTAGCCGAACAGGTCGAGGACCTCGGCCAGGGGCTTGGCCGTGAACGAAGGCAGCACGAGGTCGGCGTGGCCGAAGTCGAGGACGGCGGTGATCGCGTTGGGCACCGCGACGGTGGGGATGCCGGCGGCCTTCGCGGCGCTGACGCCGTGGGGTGAGTCCTCGAAGGCGATGGCCTCCTGCGCCGGGATCTCGAGCGTGGCGAGGGCGGCGAGGTAGGTGTCGGGGCGGGGTTTGGCGGCGTGGCGGTCGCCGGTCGCCACGGCGGTGAAGCGTTCGGCGAGGCCGAGGCGTTCGAGCTGGCCGTGGACCCAGCCGCCGGACGAGGACGAGGCGACGCCGAGCTTGAGGTCGCGTTCGGCGGCTTCGTCGAGGTAGCCGAGCACGCCTTCGCGTGGTCCTTCGGCGACGAGCAGCTCGTGCACGCGGGCGCGCATCCCCGGGCGCACCTGCTCGGGGTCGAGGTCCGTGACGTGTGCGGCCAGCAGCTCGAACATCGTCGCCGCGGTGTTCTGGGTGCCGATGACGGTGTGCCAGACATCGAGCGGGAGCTCGTGGCCGTGGCTGCGGAACATCTCCTGCCACGACTGCAGCACGGCGGCTTCCGTGTCGGCCAGCGTTCCGTCGAAGTCGAAGATCAGCGCTCGCGTGGCCACCGGGCCAGCTTGCCGCACGGCGGTGCGCGGTGTCAGTGCGTTGTGAAGAAGTCCGCAAGCACGGGGGCCAGGACGCTTGCCTTCACGAGATGCGTCTGACCGGGCAGCGTGCGGTAGGTGGCGCCGGGCAGCGTCTGGGCGAGTTGTGCGACGCCCGCGCGCATCCAGCCGGGGCTCTTCCCCCCGTCGACGACGAGGCTCGGGGCGGCGATGCCGGACCAGCGGCCCTCGGGGAGGGGCCGGCCGGCTTGGTGGCCGTCCATGATCGCGGTGTCGTAGGGCAGCGTGTGGGCGACGCCCTTGAGCTTCGGCCACGCCGGCATCAGGCGCATCATCGCGACCATCGGCGCCGGCAGCCCCACGCCCACCCGCATGAACAGCTTCACGGCGGTCCCTCGATCACCCGCTTCGACCGCGCGATCGAGGCTCTCGCGGTACTCGTCGGTCAACGGTGCCCGCGCCCCGTCAACCACGAACGGCGGCTCGTACACGGCCAGCCGCCGCACCGGCACCCCGCGGTGCGCGGCCTCCAGCGCCAGCGCGGCACCCGAGGAGATCCCGAAGAGGCCGGCCTCGCCACCCGCTTCCTTCACGATGGCCGCCACGTCCTCGACCTCCCGCTCCACCTCGTACGGCTTCGTGTCGCCGCTCTCGCCCCGACCGCGCCGGTCGTAGGTGAAGACGGTGAAGCGATCCGCGAGCTCCTTCGCGATGGCGTCGTTGGGCGTCGAGCCGCGGTAACAGAGGGCACCGTCGACGAGCACGAGCGCGGGCCCACTGCCGACCCGGGTGTAGCCGAGCCGCGTGCCATCGGCGGAGACGGTGGTGGTCATGGTGATTCCTCCGTGGGGTGGTGGTCCGTTGGGGAGAAGGGTTTCACCGACGGTTGTGGTTGTCAAGAAAAGAAAATTAGTCGGTGAGCGCTGGGTGGGCGGTTTTGATGGGGCTGGTGCTGGTCGGGCTGGTGCTGGTCGGCTGGTGGGGTTGGGGGTGTGGCGGGTGCGGGGTGGGGCGACTGTTCCGCACCGCCACAGTTGGCGGGGCGCTGGCCGGTGCCGCGGGCTGGCTGCGTTGCGGACCAGAGCTCGGCGGAGCGGTGGGTTGTGCCTGCGCTGGCGCGGACGGATGGGTGCCGGCTGGCGTGATGAGCGCGGGACTGCAGTGGTGACCAGAGTTTGACGGGGCGCTGGGTCGTGTATGCGCTGGTTGGGTGGGGGCGCGGGTGGACCATGGCTCGGCGAGAACCGTGGGTCATCTCGGTGGTGCCGCCGTCGGAGGACCGCTGGTGGGGTCGCGGGCCCGGGGGCGTGGCAGACCTGGATTCGACGGAAGTCTGGATTGTCTGTGTGCTGTCGCAGCGGGGTGAGCGCCAGAGAGCGGCGGTGGCCAGGGCTTGCCGGGCCGTGGGTCGTGTTGCGTTGGTCGGGGCGGGCGGGTGTCGGGTTGGAGTGGTGGGCGCGAGAGGGCCGTGGCGGGCATGCCCGGGCGAGAACCGTGGGCCATCTCTGCGCTGCCGTAGTTGGAGAGGCCCCGGCCGGTGTCGCCGGCCGGGGGTGGGCGCGGACCGGGGCTCGGCGGATGTGCGGGTCGTCTTTGTGCTGCCGCGTTCGAGGGGGCGCTATTTGGTGTGGTGGGCGCGGGAGGGCCGTGGCGAGCCATGCGTGGGCGCGAACCGTGGGTCATCTCGGTGGTGCCGCCGTCGGAGGGGCGGTGGCGGGCGTCGCCGGCCGGGGTGTGGCGGACCGGGGCTCGGCGGATGTGCGGGTCGTCTCCGTGCTGCCGCGGTCGAAGGGGCGCGTGGTGGGCGCGGGAGGGCCGTGGCGCGCCATTTCCGGGCGAGAACCTGCGGGTCATTTCAGTGGTGCCGCAGGTGTGAGTGGGCGATCTCGTTCGGGCGTCGCGTGTGCTGAGGCCGAAGGGTTCGCGCTCGGGTGTGCGGCGGGCGGTTGCCGCGACGGCGTGGCTGTGGGGGCGGTCAGGCGGCGCGGCGGAGAGTGAGGAGGGTGATCTCGTTCGGCGCGAAGATGCGGAACGGCGGGCCCCAGAAGCCGGAACCGCGGCTGTTGTAGAGCTGGGTGGGGCCGTGGGTGGTGAGGCCGGAGAGGGTGGGCTGGTCGAGGCGGACCAGGAGGTGGAAGGGCCAGATCTGGCCGCCGTGGGTGTGCCCGGAGATCTGCAGCGCGATGCCGGCCTCGCGGGCCTGGGCGACCTGCTTCGGTTGGTGGGCCAGGAGGACGACGGGCACGCCCGGATCGGCGCTGGCGAGGGCGGCGGGTAGGTCGGGGCCGTGGCCGGGGAGGCCGGACGCGGCGCCGGTGGGGTCGTCGATGCCGGCGAAGAGGATGCGGTCGCCGCCGCGTTCGATGAGGGTGCTGCGGTTGTGGAGGGTGTCCCAGCCGAGGCTCGTCATGTGGTCGAGCCAGGCCTGGGCTTCGCCGAAGTACTCGTGGTTTCCGGTGATGTAGAAGCGCCCGAGGCCGGCCTGGACGCCGCCCAGCGGGTCGACCTGCTTGCGCCGCTTGGCGACCGACCCGTCGGCGAGGTCACCGGCGTGGCAGACGACGTCGGCTTGCAGGCGGTTCAGCTCGGCGACCAGCTTCTCCGACCACTTCGTGCGGTCGAGCGGCCCGTAGTGCGTGTCGGTGATGACCGCGACGCGCAGGCCGTCGACGCCCGCCCCCAGCCGCGGGATCACCACGTCGACCTCACGCACCGGCGGAACCCGCATGGCGATCCGGTTGCCGGTCACGAGCAGCACCACCGCCACGGCGAGCGTCGCCGCCGCCACGATGCGCGGCCGCGCCGGGTCGCCGACGCCGCCCAGCAGCAGCGCGAGGCGCAGCACGTGGCCGAGCACGCTCCAGGCGAACAGCACCCAGATCACGCCGAGCGTGACGTCCCCGATCCGCGCCGCCACATCACTCTGCCGCGGCCCGTGACCCCGGAACATGAGCACCGGGAACGCCAGCATCGCGCCCGCGAACACCACCGTCGCGGCAATCGTCCCGGCCATCGGCCACCCCGGCAGCAGCACGAACACCGACCACGGCTCGCCGAACAGCAAAAGCAGGGCAGCAGCCAACGCGGCACCCCGACGAACCCAACGCCCCACGGCTGTCATCCCTTCGACCTCGTCCGCCCAGGGTAGCCGCAGATCCGCCTTAACGGCCCGATGGGCTGTTAGCGAGTACCGCTCCCCGGCCCAGCGGCGGTGGACCGGTGACGGAGTCCACTGTGGACGTGAGTTCGCCGTGTGTGGCGGCTCGGCTACTGCTGTTGCCGGGATGAGGGCAACGGCGTCGGGCTCAGGTGCCGCGCTGGTTGTTGATCACCCGTTTCAGCGACTGCGGAATCGCTCAGGTGTTCGATATGGTTCTTGGCATGACGCCTTCGACTTCCCCCACCACGAAGATCTCCCGCTACCTGTTCCTGACGTCCGCCGAACTCCACGCCGTGTCATCCCTGTACGCCGCCCTGTCCACCCATTTCCCCGACACCCTCGCCGCCCTCCACGACGGCACCGTAGACGTCCGCACCGCCGCAACCCTCGCCTCCCTGGCGGGCACCTTGTCAGCTGCGGAAGCAGACCTGGCAGCCGCGACGTTGCCGGCGGGCAGGGCGGAGTGGGCTTGGATCACATGACGCACCTACCGGGGTTCGTGCCTGCTGCGTGCTTTCTCCACTGTGGACTGACGGGTTGGCCACCTTTGACGTCCGCGGCTTCAGCGGGCTCCGGGCTCCTGGCTCTCGGCGCGAAACCACGGCATCTCGGAACCACCACTATCCGGAGAGGCCGTCGGGCCCCGTCTGTGGCAGGGGCCCCGCCGGTCGGCTCACTGGGAATTCATCTGCCCCAAGGCGTCACCGCGCGAGTCGCCAGGTCTCCACGGTTTCCTCGACGTCGAGCGGCATCGCGCGCAGCGGTGGGCCCTCCTGCGGGCGGCGGTGGGTTTCGCGGATGCGTTCGTTGAGGTCCTCGACGATCTCCCGTACGCGCTTCTCGGTGCGCACTGACGCGAGTTTCTTCGGCAGGTCTTGGATCTCCCGCGGAATCGCCAGCGACGGCGGCAGAAAGGAACCCGTGTCCAGATCACCTTCGCGGGCTCGCCGCACGGCCCAGTCCGTGGCGGCGTCTCGGCCCGACGGGGCTGGCAGTGGCTTGCCGGCGCCGGGGAGATCGTCGAACTCGCCGCGGGACTGGGCGGCCGAGATCAGGCGGTCGACCCACGAGCCGAAGGACACGCCGGGTGGTTTGCGTTCGGTCACTCGAACACCTCCGATCCCCACCCAGCGTAGCTGCGCCCGCGAGTGCGCGGATGGGTCGAAGGTCCCGGACCGGCGGGTACGATCCGACGAATGGGAAGGGGGACAGACCGACGATGACGGTCGACCAGAACAGCGGCGAAGGTGCGGCGGCGGCCGAGCAGGTGGCCGAGCAGATCGACCGCACGCTGGCATTGCTGTGGCGTGATCGCACGCCGGCCGCACCCGAGCCCGCGCGTGGGCGCCGCCCCACGCTCTCCGTGGGGCAGATCGTGCGCGCGGCCATCGTGGTCGCCGACGCCGACGGGCTCGTGGCCACGTCGATGCACCGCGTCGCCAAGGAGCTCGGCGTCGGCACGATGACGCTCTACACCTACGTGCCCGGCAAAACCGAGCTCGTGGACCTCATGGTGGACGACGTGCTCGTGGAGCGCGGCCTGCCCGGCCCCGGCCGGCCGCGCGAAGGCGACTGGCGAGCGCAGATCCGCCTGTACTCCGAGCGCACGCGCGAAGCCCACCGCCGTCACCCGTGGCTGCGCGAGATGTCCCGCGTGCGCCCCGCTCTGGGTCCGGGCCAGCTCGCCGGCCAGGAATATGTTCTGTCCACAGTGGATGGACTGGGGCTCGCGCCGCGCGAGACCGTGGCCGCCGCCAACAGCATCGTGGCCTATGTGGACGCCAATGCGGCGCTGGAGGCCGAGAGCATCCACCTCGAACGCAGCACCGGCCAGTCGAACGACGCGTGGTGGGACCAGCGTTCTTCCTTCTGGGGCAAGTACTTCGACCTCACCGCTCACCCCGCCATGAACCGCGCGTGGCTCGGCGGCGGCTTCGACCAGAGCGCGGGCGAGCAGGCGGCCGAAGCGTACGAGTTCGGCCTCGACCGGCTGCTCGACGGCATCGAGTTGCGCGTCACGCGGTGCCGCGAGCGATGACAGCACGCCGCGCCTCAGGCTGGGATCAGGAAGAATCGATGCTCACCGGTGGCTCGACGGCGTGAGCTCGGATTCCGGTGCGAGCACGAAGTCTTCGCGCCGGAACACGCCTTCGCGGAAGAACGTCCGGCGCGCGGCCGGCCGGCGGCCGCGCGCCGTCACCACGAGGTCGACGAACTGCTCGGGCAGGCCGCCGACCGCGAAGGCGCCCTCGTCGTCGGCCGTGGTGCGTACGAGCTGGCGGCCTTTGCCGTCGGTGACGGTCACGATCGCGCCGGCGACGCGTTCGCCCGTGGTCGAGCGAATGGTGCCGACGAGCATGGGTTCCAGTTCGCCGAAGCGGCGGCCGCGGACGGGCAGTGCGGTCGGCGTCGGCATCTCGATCACGGGATCCTCGACGGGCGGACGGTTCTCCTTGGCGCTGAGCCACATCGCGTGACCGGCGTTGAGCACGATGCTGAGCGCGAGCCAGGCGCACAACACGAGGACGTGCTCGGTGACTCCGGCTCCGTGGAAGTAAAAGACGCCGCGCAGGGCGTCGTTGAGGTTGCCCATCGGCAGGATCGGGTGCAGGAACCGGAACAGCGCGGGTTGCATCTGCGGCGGAACGATGCCGCCACCCGACGCCGAGCTGAGGATCACGAAGAGTGTGACCGCGACGCCGGGGAAGTACTGCTTGAAAATCGGGACCAGGCCTTGGGAGACCAGGGAAACCACGAGGCTCGACAGGAACGCCAGCGGGATCGCGACCGGGTTGCCGGGGACCACGTCCATCGCGTGGGCGATGAGGAACCCCGCCACGGCGAGGAACGCGGCCCAGGCGACGAAGGTGACGATCCGCGCGCGCCGGCTGAGCCCGACCGCGCGCAGCAGCATCATGACCACGAAGTAGCTCGGCAGGCCCCAGGCGAGCAGGAGGTAGAACAGGCCGTTGCCCAACGGGTCGCCCGCGACGGTCGGTGCGAGGTCGACGACGGACAGGTTGTGCGCGAGCGGCGTGAAGGTCTGGGTCAGCAGCGACTGGAGGGTGAACCCGTTGGCCTTGGCGACGTAGAGCACCGCCGGGTCCGTGGTGAAGGCGCCGCTGACCGTGCGGCTGAGCACTGCCTCGCGAGCGGCGTCGACGTTCGGCACGGGTACGACGTGAAACCCGCCGGGGCCGGCCTTGTCGAGCGCGTGCTGGATGTCCGCCGCCGGACCGACGACCGCCACCTGCACGTCGTGGGGCTGAGGCCGGTGGAAAGCGGCCAGGTAAACCACGGCAAACCCAACAAAAAGGACAGTGGGAAACCAGAGGTTCTCGGCGAGGGTGCGGGTGAGTGAGGGCTTGGCTGCTTCCTGGTCCGCCATGCTGCTCACCATAACTTGCAGGACTGCAAAATTTCAGTAGTGTAAGAAAGGTGACAGAGCCGGGGCTTCGCGCACGCAAGAAGGCAGCCACCAGACAGGCGATCCGGGCGGCGGCCGTCGCGCTGTACCGCTCGCGCGGGCCGCACGACGTGACGGTCGACCAGATCTGCGAGAAGGCCGGCGTCTCGGGGCGGACGTTCTTCAACTACTTCGAAAGCAAGGAAGCGGCCGTGTTCTCGCTCGCGCTGACCGCCGACGGCGTGCGGACCGGCTTGGCCGAGCGCCCGGCCTCGGAAAGTCCACTTGAGACTCTGCGCGCGGTGTTCACCGCGCGCTTCGAGGACGCCGCGACCGACGAGACCTTCGGCGACCGGGCGTTGCTGTTGCGTGAGTACCCGGAGCTGTGGGCGCGGCTGGCGCACGTGAACCGGCGCGTCGAGGAGGCCGCCGCCGAGGTGATCGCGCAGCGGACCGGTCGGCCGGTTGACGATCTGTACGTGCGCATGACGGTGGAAGCGGCGTTCGCCGCGAACCGGGTGGCGTTCAAGTGCTGGTACCCGGGCAGTGACCCGGGCCTGGTCGAGCTGCTGCACCAGGCGATGGACGCGCTGGCGTCGGGGCTCGCGCCGATCAGCCGACGGTGAACGGGACGCCGGTCAGTTCCTCCGACAGCGCCCAGAGTCTCGCCGCCCGCTCGGGGTCGCGGTCGACCTTCGGCGGGTTCTTCGGCGCCGGACGCCCGATCGGGCCGACCGCGGGGCCGTAGTACTGGCCGCCAGTTGCCTCCGGGTCCACCGCCGCCCGCACGGCGGGCCACGCGCCGCGGTCCTTGCCCTGGGTCACCGCCGCGAACAGGCGCACGATCGGTTGCGGCTTGGTGATGCCTTCGCGGCGGGGGCTGGCGCTGTCGAGACTGAAGCCCGGGTGGGCCAGCACGCACGTGACCTTCGAGACCGCCGCGCGCAGCCGCCGGTCGAGCTCGAAACCGAACGACTGCACGGCGTGCTTGGACTGCGCGTAGGCGCGGTACTCGGAGTACTTGCGCTCGGACTGGAAATCGTCGAGGTCGAAGGGCTTCAGCCGCGTGATCAGGCTGCCCATCGGCACCACGCGTGCGCCCGAGGACGCGAGCACGGGCATCGCCAGCGCGGTGAGGGCGAAGTGGCCGAGGTGGTTGGTGCCCACGGCCAGTTCGAGGCCCTGCTTCGTGGTGCGCCGCTTGCGTCCGGGGGAAGTGGACCCGGCGTTCTCGATGAGGCCGTCGAGGTGCCCCAGCCGGTTGAGCCCCTCGGCGGCCTCCCTGACGGAGTCGAGATCGGCCAGATCGAGCCGGATCGTGCTGATGTCGGCCTGGGTGTGCTTCTTGATGGCGTCGGCCGCGGTCTTCAGCCGGGCGGGTGTGCGCCCGAGGATCACCACGTGCGCGCCGGCCCCGGCGAGCTGCTCGGAGATGAAGTACCCGATGCCGGCGTTGCCCCCGGTCACGGCATATGTGCGGCCGGACAGGTCGGGCAGGGTTTCGGGATTCCAGGACACGCGTTGCTCCTCCGGGCTCGGGCCGGGTGCAGCCTAGCCGGGGGCCGGATTCTGGTACGGGCGCGGAGGCCGGGAACTCCCGGTGCTCGGCCTCCGATCACCCGGCGTGCGGTGCCGGGATCACAGCCCGAACCACGTGACTCCGGCTCAGGCCAGGAGCTTCGTGATCGTCTCCGCCAGCGGCGTCGTCGGGCGGCCGAGGAGTTTCGCCAGGTCGCCAGGGGTGCCGGCGAGGCGGCCGCGGGCGATGGCGGTGTCGACGTCCACCAGGATGGCCGCGACCAGGGGCGGCACGCCGGCGCCGGTGAGGATGGCTTCGTAATCCGCGCCGGAGACGGTGGTGTGCGTGACCGGGCTGCCGCCGAGGCGGGCGAGCTCCGCGGCGAACTCGCCGTAGGTCCACGCGTGGTCGCCGCCGAGCTCGTAGGCGGCGCCGAGGTGGCCGTCGGTGCGCAGGACCGCGGCGGCGGCCTCGGCGTAGTCCGCGCGGGAGGCGGTGGCGATGCGGCCGTCGGCGGGAACGCTGTTGACCACGGCGCCGCGGGCGAGCGAGCCGGCGACGTCGGGCACGGCCATCTCGGAGTACCAGTTGTTGCGCAGGAACGTGTACGGCAGCCCCGAGTCCAGAATGAGCTGCTCGGTGGCGCGGTGGTCCTCGGCGAGGGTGAAGTCGGCGTCCGGGCCGCCGAAGACGCCGGTGTACGCCAGCTGCGCCACGTCGGCCGCCTTCGCGGCGTCGAGCACCGCGGCGTGCTGCGGCACGCGCCGGCCGGGGTCTGTCCCGGAGACGAGCAGCACCCGGTCCCCGGCCGCGAACGCCCCGGTGAACGTCTCCGGCTTGTCGTAGTCACCCACGTGCACGCGAACGCCCAGATCGGCCGCCTTCTCCGCACTGCGCGCCACGGCCGTGATCTCATCCGACGGCACTCCGGCGGCGAGGAGATCGGCGATGACCAGCCGGCCGAGCTGTCCGGTGGCGCCGGTGATGACGATGCTCATGGTCTTCCTTCGGTTCGGTGGATCTTCCGCCGCTCACCGTAGGATGGTTACTCTCCCTGAGTAAGTACCCACTTCAGAGTATGGTACTGACGTTGTCGCAAGCAGGTTGTCGTAAGCAGGTTGTCGTAAGTAGGGAGGACGAGATGACCGAGGCGCCCAGCGTCAACCGCGTGACCTGCCCTTCGCGCATCGTGCTGGAACACGTCACGAGCCGCTGGGGCATCCTCGTGCTCGCCGCGCTGCTCGAACGCTCGTACCGCTTCAGCGAGCTGCGCCGCGAAATCGGGGGCGTGAGCGAGAAAATGCTCGCCCAGACCCTCCAGACCCTCGAACGCGACGGCTTCGTCGTCCGCGACGCGAAACCCGTGATCCCGCCTCGCGTCGACTACTCGCTCACCCCGATGGGTCGCGAGGCCGGCGAACAGGTCTGGGCGCTCGCGCACTGGGTCGAACGCAAGCTCCCCGCGGTCGTCCAAGCCCGCGACAGCTACGACGAGGCCCGCACTTCCTGACTCAGCTGGTGGGCGTCGTGCTCGTCGTCTCCGGCGGGGTGCTGGTGTCCGAGCCCGTCGAGGACGACTGGTCCGAGCTCGACGACGACGTGGTGGTCGTCGGCGTGGTCGGGGTCGTCGGATCGCTGGACGACGGCGGGGTCGAGCTGTCCGCGGGCGGGGTCGAGCTGTCCGACGGAGGCGTGGAGCTGTCCGACGGAGGCGTGGAGCTGTCGGACGGCGGGGTCGAGCTGTCGGACGGCTGGTCGCTCGGGGGCGTGCTCGAGTCGGACGGCGTGGTCGACGACGGCGGCAGCTGCGTGGGCGAGCCCGGCGGCGTCACGACCGGGGGCGGCGGGGCCTGGTCGCCCACCGGGCTGCCGGCCGCGGCTTCCACGGCGCCCGGGCCCGGCGGGGCGCCGATCGGCACCTGGCTGTCGGGCAGCTGCGAGACGCCACCGCGGTACGCGGCCGCGTACGCCATGACCGTGTCCACATAGGCCTGCGAGTTGTTGTACCGCCGCACGGCCACGCGCTGCATCGCGTCGCTGGAGAGGTCCAGGCCGCCGGAGCACAGGTAGCGCGCGGTGGCGAGGGTCTCGTCGTAGACGTTGTTCGGGTCGGAGACGCCGTCGCCGTTACCGTCGGAGGCGTAGCCCCGCCAAGTGGACGGGATGAACTGCGTGGCGCCGACCGCGCGGTCCCACACGGCGTTGCCGTCGTAGCGGCCGCCGTCGGTGTCGCCGATCGCGGCGAACGGGCCGGAGCCGTCGAGCACCGGGCCCAGGATCGGCTCGAGGGTGTTGCCTTTGGCATCGACGTAGCCGCCGCGCGCGTGGTTGGACTCGATGCGCCCGATGGCCGCGATGAGCTGCCAGTCGAGGTGACAGCCGGGCTGCTCGCGGGACATGATGTCGGCCGCGTTCTGGTACGCCTTCAGCATGCTGCCCGGGATCCCGAGTGGACCGCCCGACGTCGCCGAACCCGTGTTGACGTGGAAACCCGGCACGGTCAGCGCCTGCGGGGTCGGCGGCTGCGGCAGGCTGCCGTCGACCGCGATCGGCGGCGGCACCATGTTCGGCGGCAGGAACGGCGCGGCCAGCGGCGGCTGGGTGCTGTGATCCGCGGCCGTGGTGGAGACCTGCGTGGCGAGCGGGACCGGCAGACCCGACCCGGCCACCGTCGGCAGCACCACGAGCGCGCCACCCGCGAGGGCAACTGCCGTCTTGCTGCGGACAGACCGCCGGCGCGGCCGGTGTTTCGCCATCGTCGCTCCCCGTTTCGTCTTTCGGCACTCTCGTTCGTCAAGCTAGCCGAAGACGGCCGCTTTCAGTGAGGGCGCCGGGCAAATCTGTTCTAGACGGCGAGGTTTCGTGCATCCGGCGTAAATCTTCAGTTGGCTGATCGGACATTTTCACCGTCGTTTTACAACGACTCACGCTCACCTTTCTCACGGTTGAGCCGAATGGAGCAACCGCGCGTAACAACGGGCCAGTGGATCACTGCGGTAGGCGCCGAACGCGGGGATCGGTTCGTAGCCTTCGCGCTCGTAGAAGCGCATCGCGTCGGGCTGGCGGACGCCGGTCTCCAGCAGCAGCCGCGTGATCCCGTTCGCCGTGGCCTGGTCTTCGAGCGCCCGCAGCACTGCCGTCGAGACGCCCGTGCCCCGCGCTTGCGGCACGACGTACATCCGCTTGATCTCCGCCTCACCCGGTTCGAGAAACCGCAGGCCACCGCAGCCGACGGCTGTGCCGGCTGCGCGGGCGACGAGAAAAATCGTCACGCTTTCGGCGGTAGGGGCGGGGCCCGCTTCGTGATCGGTGCTCTCGTAGCGAATGTCCAATTCGGCCCGTTGCGCGGCGCGCAAGGCGGACGCGTCGGGTGCGTCCCACGCTTCGTGGCGAATCTCGATCACCGGTACCCCCGTTTCTGGGAACAAGTGTTACGGTAACGGATGTTACGGAACGGAGGGTCGCGTGCCAAGACAGCGTGACGTCGAAGCCCAGCGTGAGCTGCTGTCCGGTGCGGTGTGGCAGGTACTGGCCGCCGAGGGCCTGCCCGGCCTCACCGTGCGCGCGGTCGCCGACCGCGCGGGCTGCACGACCGGCCTGGTCATGCACGCGTTCCCGACCAAACAGGCCCTGCTGCTGCAGGCCCGCGACCTGCTGCACCAGCGCACCGCCGAACGCGCCGACGCCGCCGAAGCCTCGGGCGCCGCACCCGCCACCGTGTTGCGCGACGTGCTCTGCCACGCCGCGACCCTCACCCCCGAGGCCGCCGACGAGGCCCGCGTCTGGGTCGGTTTCCTCGCGGCCGCCCTCGCCGATCCCGCCCTGGCCGAGCGCCACCGCTCGCACAACCGCGCGTTCATCACCCGCGTGACCCGCCTGGTCGGCGCCTGCCGGCCCCGCTGGTCGCACCCCCGGCGCGAACGCACCGCGAAACGCCTGATCGCTCTGGTGGAAGGCCTCAATGCCTTGACGGCGGCCGATCCGCTGGCCTACCCACCGGCCGTGCACCGGGACGCGATCGCGGTCGCGCTGGCCGAGCTGGAGGGCTGATCACGCCGCCGGTCCGAACCTCCGCCGGTACTCCGACGGGCTCAACCCCGTGTGCCTGCGCAGCTGCGCCCGCAGGTTGGCCGCCGTGCCGAAGCCGCAGTCCGTGGCGACGCGGTCGAGGCGCAGTTCGCCGCGTTCCAGCAGCCGGCAGGCGAGGCTCACCCGCTCCGTGGTGAGCCAGGCCAGCGGCGTCGTCCCCAGCTCGCCGCGGAAGCGCCGGTGCAGGGTGGCCTGGCTGGTCGCCGCGTGGGACGCCAGGTCCGCCACGGTCAGCGGCCGGTCCAGGTTGGCCCGGGCCCAGGCCAGCACGGGGGCCAGGGAGGCGTGCGCGACGACCGGCACCGGCCGTTCCACGAACTGCTGCTGGCCGCCGTCGCGGTGGCCGGGGAAGACCAGGCGGCGGCTGACGGCGTTGGCGATCTCCGCGCCGTGGTCGCGCTGGATCACGTAGAGCCCCAGGTCCATCGCGGCCGCGCTGCCGGCCGCGGTCAGGACTGTTCCGGCGTCGACGAACAGCACGTCGGGCTCCAGCCGCACGTCGGGGTAGCGCGCGGTGAACTCCGTCGCCCAGCGCCAGTGGGTGGTCGCCCGCAGGCCGGTGAGCACACCGGCCTCGGCGAGGGTGAACGCGCCTGTGCAGAAGCTCATCAGCCGGGCCCCGCGGGCGTGCGCGCGGCGGATCGCGGACAGCACGGCCGGGTCGGCCGGCACCTGCGGGTCGGGGCGGTTCGGCACGATCACTGTGTCCGCCGCGTCCACCGCGGCGAGGTCCGCGACGCCCGAGAGCGTGAACATCCCCAGGTGCATGCCCACGCGCTCACGCGCCGACGCCAGCGTGAAGTCGTACCAGGGCCGGTCGAACTCCGGGCGGCGCAGGCCGAACAGCTCGGTCGCGACACCCATCTCGAACGGGTTCGAGCCGTCGTCCACGACCATCACCACGCGGTGCGAGGATTCTTGCGGCATGTGCTATTCCTAGCACTCCCGCGCCGCCGGGCCCAGGACGACGATCGAGGACATGAACCAGCCCATTGATCTGCAGTCGGTGCTCGACGGATTCGACGCCGTGTGGAGCCCCCGCATCGTCGCGAACATCAACGACTACGACGTGCGCCTCGCCCGCTTCTCCGGCGAGCACATCTGGCACGTGCACGAGAACACCGACGAGTTCTTCCTGGTCCTCGACGGCGACATCGAGATCGGCCTGCGTGAGCCCGCCGGCGAGCGCGTGGTCGCCCTCGGTCGCGGCCAGGTGTTCGTGGTGCCGCGCGGGACGTTCCACAAGCCGTCGTCGAAGGAGGGCGCGGCCGTGCTGCTCGTGGAGCCCGCGGGCACGCTCTCGGTCGGTGACGCGCACGACGAGGTGCCCGACCACGTGGACGTGACCGTCGGGCATCGCCTGAGCACGGCTTCCAACAGCTGAGTTTCAGACTGAGACGGCGTACTCTCCGGTCCATGAAACGGACTTCCTTCGCGCAGTGGCCGTGCTCGATCGCGCGGACCATGGACCTGCTCGGGGACTGGTGGACGCCGCTGGTGCTGCGCGACGCCTTCTACGGCGTCACGCGCTTCGACGAGTTCCAGCAGGCGCTCGGCATCGCGCGCAACACCCTCGCCGACCGGCTCCGCCGGCTGGTCGACGAGGGCCTGCTGGAGAAGGTCGCGTACCAGACCGAGCCCGTGCGCTACGACTACGTGCTCACCGAGAAGGGCAAGGACTTCTTCGGTGTGCTCCTCGCGATGACCGCGTGGGGCGACCGCTGGCTCGCCGGCGAGGCCGGGCCGCCGATCACCACGCACCACGAGAAGTGCGGCCACGACACCCACGCCGAGGTCGTCTGCGCGCACTGCGGCGAGCCGCTCACGGCCGAGGACACGCGCATGCGCCGTGGCCCCGGTTTCCCCGAGAAGATCGCGCACCGACCCGACGTGGAGGCGCGGTTCGCCCGGCAGGAGGCCGCGCGCTGACCCGTTGACAGGAGGGTCTCGTTACGAAACTATCGTGGTCAGAGGCACCTTGACGGTCGATGCTGAGGAGGCGCACCACGATGGAGTGGACCGGCGCGCGGTACGCGGACAAGCCCACGGCCGAGGCGGCCACCTGGATCGACGGCGCTCCCGAGGCCGTGTGGCCCTTCGTCTCCGACGTGCGGCACATGCCCGAGATGAGCGCGGAGCTCCAGCGCGTCGAGTGGCTCGGCGGCGCGACCGGTCCGAAGCTCGGCGGCAGCTTCGTGGGCCACAGCAAGCACGACGCGCTCGGTGAGTGGTCGACGACGTCGTTCATCGTCGAGTGCGAGGAGCCGCGTGTGTTCGCGTGGGCGGTGGAGGACCCGGAGAACCCCACCGCGACCTGGCGCTTCACGCTCGAACCCGAGAACGGCGGCACGAAGCTCACGCAGTGGATGCAGATGGGGCCGGCGCGCTCGGGCCTGTCGTTCGCGATCGATCGCATGCCGGACAAGGAACAGAAGATCGTGTTCGTGCGCATGCGTCAGTTCGAGAACGCGATGATCGCCACCGTCGCCGCGATCAAGGACCGCGTCGAGGCGGCGCGGTGATGCGCACCGCGACCACGGTCCAGGGCTCCGACAACTGGCCGGAGACGCTGGAGTTCGTGCTGGAGGCCGAAAAGCTCGGGCTCGACGTGTGCTGGGTCGCGGAGGCGTGGGGCTCCGACGCGCCGTCGGTGCTGGGCTTCCTGGCCGGGCGCACTTCGCGGCTGCGGCTCGGTTCCGGGATCATGCAGGTCGGCGTCCGCACACCCGTCGCGGTGGCGCAGGCGGCCTTGACACTCGCCGACATGTCCGGCGGCCGGTTCTCCCTCGGTCTCGGGCCGAGCGGCCCGCAGGTCATGGAGGGGCTGCACGGGGTGCCGTTCGCGAGGCCGCTCACGCGGGTGCGTGAGACGGTCGAGATCGTGCGCAGTGCGTTCGCGGGGGAGAAGATCTCCTTCTCCGGCAAGGCTTTCGAGATCCCGCTGCCCGGCGAGGCGCGGCCGATGCGCCTGTCGACGACGCCGAACGAGGACATCCCGATCTACCTCGCCACCCTGTCGCCGAAGCTGCTGGAGCTCACCGGCGAGATCGCCGACGGCTGGTTGGGCACCAGCTTCGTGCCCGAAGGCGCTTCGGCGTACTTCAGCCACCTCGACGCGGGCCTCGCGAAGTCCGGCCGCAAGCGGGGCGACCTCGACGTGTGCCAGGGCGCGGAGGTCGCGTTCGCCACCGATGAGGACGAACTCCACACGATGGTGGGCAATCGGAAAAAGGAGCTCGCCTTTTCCCTGGGCGGCATGGGCTCCGCGAGCACCAACTTCTACAACGACGCCTACAGCCGCCAGGGCTGGGCCGAGGTCGCCGCGCAAGTGCGCGACCGCTGGCAGCGCGGCGACCGCGACGGCGCGGCTGCCCTGGTGACGGACGAAATGGTGCTGGGCACCACGTTGATCGGCACCGAGGACATGGTCCGCACCCGGCTGCGCGTGTGGCGCGACGCCGGCGTCGACACCGTGCGGCTCTACCCGTCGGGCGACACGCTGGACGCTCGCCTGGAGACCCTGGGTCGGGCGCTGGACCTCGTGCGGCAGGTCGGTTAGTTCACCTGCCGGTCCTGTCCCTCCCAGAACGGCTTGCGCAGCTTGAACTTCTGGATCTTGCCCGTCGCCGTGCGGGGGAGCTCGTCGAGGAAGTCCACGCGCTTCGGGCACTTGTAGCCGGCCAGGTGCTGCCGGCAGTGCGTGATGAGGTCCTCGGCGGTGACCTCGGTGCCGTCGGTGACGACCAGCGCCGTGACCAGCTCGCCCCACTTCGTGTCCGGGATGCCGATCACCGCGGCCTCGCGCACGGCCGGGTGCGAGTTCAGGGCGTCTTCCACCTCGATCGACGACACGTTCTCGCCGCCGGTGATGATCACGTCCTTCTTGCGGTCGGCGATGGACAGGTAGCCGTCTTCGAAGCGGCCGCCGTCGCCGGTGTGGAACCAGTTGCCTTCCTGCACGCGGGCGGTCTCGCCCGGGTTCTCCCAGTAGCCCTCGAGGTTCATGTTCGACTGGACGAGCACCTCGCCGCCCGCGTCGATCGACACGCGCACACCCAGCGCCGGGGCTCCCGCGCGGCCCAGGAGCTTGGCCTGCTCGTGCGCGTCGAGGTCGGCCCACTCCGAGCGGAAGCGGTTGACCGTGAGCAGCGGCGAGGTCTCGGTGAGGCCGTAGATCTGGATGAACTCCCAGCCCAGCTCGGCGCGCACGCGCTCGATCGTGCGGGTGGGCGGCGGCGCGCCGGCCACGACGATGCGCACGCGGTCGCGGCCGGGGATCTCGCCGTCCCAGGTCGCGGCGCCGTCCAGCGCCGCGGTGACCACGGCGGGGGCGGCGCACATGATCGTGACGCCGTGTTCCTGCACGCGGCGCAGGATCTCGGTGCCGTCGACCTTGCGCAGCACGATGTGGCGCGCGCCGAGGCCGGTCACGGCGTACGGCATGCCCCAGCCGTTGGCGTGGAACATCGGGAGGGTGTGCAGGAGGACGTCGTTGTCGTTGAGCGTGGTGTGCAGGCCGAACGTGGTGGCGTTGAGCCAGAGGTTGCGGTGGGTCAGCTGCACGCCCTTGGGTCGCGCGGTGGTGCCCGAGGTGTAGTTGAGCGTGGCGGTGGCGGATTCGTCGGGCGTCCACGGCCGCGGGTCGCCGTCGCCGCCGAAGATCTGCTCGTCGTCTTGGCCCAGCACGAACACGTGCTTGGCGGTGACCGCGTCGAGCAACGGTTTGAGCTCGGGGTCGATCAGCACCACGTCGGAGCCGGAGTGTTCCACGATGTAGCGGACTTCGGCCGGGGCGAGCCGGAAGTTCACCGGCACCAGGATGCGGCCCCAGCCCGACACCCCGAAGAACGACGTGAGCAGCCGCGCCGAGTTGTGCGACACGATGGCCACGCGCCCGCCGACGGACACGCCCAGCGCGTCGAGGTTCGCGGCCTGCGCACGGGCGCGGCGGGCCAGCTCGCGGTAGGTGACCGCGCCCCACGAAGCGGCGGGCTGGTCGGGTTCGTCGACCACCGCGATCCGGTCCGGGTACACCGTCTCCGCGCGGTCGAGGAAATCGCGCACAGCGAGGTCGTAGAACACGGGCCGATCCTTTCGCGTCGTTGCGGGGCGTGCGTCGTCAGTGCCCGCGGACCTGCAGGTTCCGCGGTCCACCGTACGTGACGCGTCGCGTTCGGACTACCGATGTGGTTCCGTGGTGACGTGGACTTCGACAGCGTCGCCGACGACCTCTACGCGGGTTCGCCCGCCGACTTCGTCGCATCCCGCACCGCGGCGTCGCGCGCGGCCAAGAAGGAGGGGGACGCCGAGCTCGCCGGCCGTATCCAGGCGCTGCGCAAACCGACCACGGCGGCCTTCTTCGTCAACCGCCTGGCCCGCGACGGTTCCCCGGCCCTGACCGAGCTGGCCGAGCTGGGCGACCGCCTGCGCGAAGCCCACGCCGGCCTGGCCGGCGACCAGCTGCGGGAGCTGGCGGCACGGCGGGCCACGCTGGTCCGCTCCGTGCTGCGCGACGCGCCGGACCTGAGCGACGCCGTGGCGCGCGAGGTGGAGGAGACACTGGAGACCATGGTGGCCGACCCTGCCGTCGCGCGCCTGGTGCTCGCCGGGCGGCTGACGTCGGTGGCGCACCAGGACGCGGATCAGTGGTTGTCGTTGCCTTCCGTTCAGGGGAAGAAGAAGGCCGCCTCGGGCAAAAAGACCGCAGTGGCCAAGAAATCCGCTCCGGCCAAAGAAAAATCCCGGTTGGAGAAGTCCGAAAAGGACCGCGAACGCGAACGGGTCGCCCGGGAAGAGTGGCAACGCAAGGCTTCCGCCGCCACCCGCGAACGCGCGGAAGCCTCACGGATGCTCGTGCGCACCGAACGCATCGCCGAACAGGCCGACGCCCGCGTGGCCGAACTCCGCGAACGCCTCGCCGACGCCGAAGAACGCGCCGCCCACGCCGCCAAGGATCTCGCGGCGGCGCGGACCGCGTTCGACAAGGCGGACGAGGCCGTGCGGGAGTTCACGCACGACAGCGGTTCGAGCAGGCGGTAGGCCGTCCCGCCGGTTTTGTCGGTGCTCTCCGCATACTGGGTGAAGCGCGCCGTGGGGGCGCGTTCACGAGGGGAGAAGCGGATGCCGCTGGCCGACGAGATGCTCAACGACGCCGTCGTGAGGGGGCTGCTCAGGTCGCTGAAGGCGGCGGCGCCCGGCGTCGCGTTCGGGGAGCTACGGCGGGTCCGCCTGGGTGGGCTCGGGTTGCGGCAGCGGACCGACGCCGTGCGCGACGCGGTGCTGGCCGACCTGCCGGGCGGCTACCGCGAGCTCGCCGACGTGGTGCACCGGGCGCTGGCCGACGATTCGTTCACCGGTTGGATGACCTGGCCGGTTTCGGAAGCGGCTTCGGCGCGGGCGCTGGAAGACGGCGGCCGCCCGGCTTTCGACGCGGCGCTCGACCTGCTGGCGCTGCTCACCCCACGGCTCACGGCCGAGTTCGCCATCCGGCCGCTGCTCGACGCCGACCTCGACCGCGCGTTGCCGAAGGTGCTGGCCTGGACGAATGATCCGTCCGAGCACGTCCGCCGGCTGGCCTCGGAGGGCACGCGGCCGCTGCTGCCGTGGGCCCGGCGCGTCGCGGCGATCTCGGCGCGCCCGGGCGTCACGGCGCCGATCCTCGACGCCCTGCACCGCGACGAGTCGGCCTACGTGCGCCGCTCGGTCGCCAACCACCTCAACGACATGAGCCGCGCGCGGCCCGAAGTCGCCGTGGCCGCCGCGGCGCGCTGGCTGGGCCCCGCCGGATCCTCGGCGGACAAACCCACGGCCCAGCTCGTGCGCCACGGCCTGCGCACCCTGATCAAGCAGGGCGACCCCGGCGCCCTGGCCCTGCTCGGCTTCGCCCCACCCGACGGCATCACCTTCGACGGCCCGCTCCTGTCCGCGCCATCGGTCTCCATCGGCGGCGAGCTGGCCTTCACCGGCACACTGCGCAACACGGGCGCCTCGGCGGTCAACCTGGTCGTCGACTACGTCGTGCACCACCGCAAAGCCAACGGCACCACCACACCGAAGGCCTTCAAGCTCACCACCCGCCTCCTGGAACCGGGCGCCGAGCTGCCGCTGGCCCGCACGCACTCGTTCCGCTTGATCACCACCCGCGTGTACCACCCGGGCCCGCACGCGCTGGAGATCCAGGTCAACGGCACGTCGCTGGGAAAGGCGGATTTCGAGCTGCTGACCTGACGTTCGCGAAGCCAACCAACCAGTCGGTAACCTGATCCCATGGCACGCGACGCGGAACAAACCAAACGCCGGCTCCTCGAAGCCGCGACCACCGAGTTCGCCGGGTTCGGGATCGCGGGCGCACGGGTGGACCGGATCGCCGCGGCGGCGAAGTGCAACAAGGCGATGATCTACTCCTACTTCGGCAGCAAGGAGGGCTTGTTCGACGCCGTGTTCGACGAGCGGACAGCGGCGTTCTTCGAGGCGGTGCCGTTCGACGCCGACGACCTCGCGGGGTACACCGGGCGCGCGTTCGACTACTTCGACGCGCACCCCGAGACGTTGCGGCTCTCCACGTGGTATCGGCTCGAGCGCTCGGACGCCGAGCACCTCGCCGCGATCAGCGAGGTCAACGACGTGCGCCTGCGGGAAATCGGGCGGGCGCAGCGCGAGGGCGGGATCCCGGGGCACTTTTCGCCCGTGCAGCTGCTGGTGCTGATCCAAGCGCTTTCCGCGGCGTGGCACAGCACCAATCCGGAACTCGGACCGCACCTGCCGACTGGCCGCGAAGGCCGGCGCGAGACGCTGGTCGACGCGGTTCAGGGATTGCTCGCGCTGAAATAGCTTTTCCCCGTAATCAACGGAAAAACAATGGTGCCCGCCAAAACGGCCGAAGCCAGCCCGGACAGCGCGAGAAAACCCCACGGCGCTTCGAACGGCGGAATTCCCGCGAAGGCCTCGAAACCGATCACGGCGGTGAGCACGGCGTCGGCGGCCACCGCGATCCGGACGACGCGCAGGCGGGCGCGTTCGGACAGTCCGGTGAAGCGCAGCAGCCACGCGATCGCGGGCAGCACGAGGATCGCGTGCATGGCCACGGCGTGCAGGGGTTTGAGCGAACCCGCGGTCGTGTAGGCCAGTTCCGCCGCGCCGCCGCGGGCCTCGGTCACGCCGCGTCCGATCATCACGGCGCCTGTCGCGAGGGCGACCATCAGCACCAGCAGGCCGAACCGCACGGCGACCAGCATGCTCGGCGCCATCCCGCCCGGCGAACGGAAAGCCGCGGCCGTGAACCCGAGCGCCGTCACCACGATCACGCCGCCGCCGGCCGCCAGCGACATCGACACCACCGTGTCGTAGCCGGTTTCGAAGTTGAAGTGCGACGGGACGCCACGCCACGCCTGCGTGGTCACGAGCACGACCTCCGCCACGCACGCCACGAGGAACGCGCCCAGCAATCCGGCGCGAGTCCGCGGCCGCAGCCTCACGTACGAAGTCGCCCACGCCACCGAAACCAGGGTGAGACCGAAGGACAACCCGAACGTCACCGCTTTGCGCAGCGACAGCGGTCCGAGCCACGTGCCGCCGGTCGCCAGCAGCACCACCGCGTTCCCGACACCGCTCGCGAGGAGCACCGCCCCCACGACGTATGCGAGGCGTTCCACACGTCTGCCGTCCCGCCAGATGCGGCTCACGGCGTTCATCATCGGCTGAGTCATGACCTCAGCTTGGTACTGCGACAACGTTTCGTCGTCGTGTCCCCGTCGACACCCGCGTACGCAGATTTACGTACGCCGTCCGGTGGAAAAACCCCAAAAAAGAGAACGTAAAGAACCCATTGCAATTCCTGGTTAACGCGTGGGAGGTGCCACTCCGCGGGAGGATGCGAGTGGGGTGGTCGAGTTCTACTCTGAAGAGATGTACATAGCCTTGCTCGCCTACACGGCGCCTCGAAACGAAGTCGACTACGCCCTGGCGGAACACGCGGAGTGGTTGCGCACCCACTTCTCCCGCGGATTGTTCCTCGTTTCCGGGAAAGGGGACACCGACCATGACCAGGTCATCCTCACCCGCCCGTGCCTGCGCGGCAAGCTGGACGCCGTGCTGGCCACCGACCCGCTCGTGGTCCAGCGCCTCGCGCACTACACCGTGATCGAATTCTCCGCCACGCGCACCTCCCACGAACTCCACGCCATCAACGAGGCACTCGCCTCCTGAAGTCGCCGGCCCGGGAGCAGGTGGCCTCCGACCGCTGTCGCCCGCCACCTGCCCGCCGTAACGCCGCCGTGTGCTCGCCTATGATCTCGGATACCGACGTTCCGGTACGGGAGAAGCCATGCACACGCCCGACCTCGTCTTCCGAGGCCGCCGCCTCACCAGCGATCGCGCGCTGGTGATGGCCATCGTCAACCGCACCCCCGATTCGTTCTACGACAACGGTGCGACCTTCCTCGAGACCCGCGCGCAGGAGGCGATCCGCCGTGCGCGCGCCGAGGGCGCGGACCTCATCGACATCGGCGGTGTACCGGCCGGCAAGGGCCCCGAGGTCACCGCGGCAGAGGAGATCGCCCGCGTGGTGCCGACGGTCGAATGGGCGCGCGAGACGTTCCCGGACCTCGTGATCAGCGTCGACACCTATCGCGCCGAGGTCGCGGACGCCGTCTGCCGCGCCGGCGCCGACATCGTGAACGACAACTGGGCGGCCTACGAGCCCGAGATCCTCGACGTGGCGGCGGAGCACGGCGCGGGCTACATCTGCTCGCACACCAACGGCCTCACGCCGCGCACCGAAGCCGCCAAGCCCGTATACGACGACGTGGTCGGCTCCGTGATCGACGGCACCACCGAACTCGCCCGGCGCGCGCTGGAGCGCGGGGTGCCGCGCGAGGGGATCATGATCGACCCCTGCATCGACTTCGGCAAGAACTCCTACCAGTCGCTGGAGCTGATGCGGCACACACAGGCGCTCGTGGACACGGGCTGGCCGGTGCTGATGGCGCTGTCGAACAAGGACGTGATCGGCGAGACGCTCGGCGTGCCCGTCGGCGAGCGCGTGATCGGCACGCTGGCGGCCACGGCCGTCGCGGCGCTGCACGGGGCGGCGATGTTCCGCGCCCACCAGGTCGCGGAGACGCGGCAGGTGGCCGAGATGGTGGCCAGTATCGCGGGCACGCGCCCGCCCGCGCACGTGGTGAGGTCCGTCTGATGCGTGAAATCTTCCCCGGCACCCGCGACCTGGCCGAGGCCGACCTCGAGGCGCTCTACGCCTACCGCGCGCCCGAAAAGTGGCTCGTGGTGAACTTCGTGTCGAGTGCCGACGGCGCCGTGACCGTCGAGGGTCGCTCGGCCGCCCTGTCGACGCCCGCCGACCGCGTGATCTACCGCCTGGGCAACGACCTCGCCGACGTGGTGCTCGTCGGCGCCGGCACCGCCCTGCTCGAGGGCTTCCGGGGCATGCGCCCCGACGAGCACTCCGCCGATCGGCGCCGCCGCCACGGCCTGGCCCCGATCGCGCCGGTCGCCGTGGTCACCGGCGGTGGCTCGCTGCGCCCGGACGCCCCGGTGATCACGCAGGCGCTCGTGCCCACCATCGTCATCACCCACGCCGCCACCGACCCCGACCTGCGCGCCGCCTGGTCCGCCGCGGGCGCCGACGTCCTCGTGGCCGGCGAGGACTGCGTGGACCTCGGCGCCGCGGTCACCGCCTTGGCCGTCCGCGGCCTCACCCGCATCGACTGCGAGGGCGGCCCGCACCTGTTCGCTTCCCTGCTGGCCGCCGATGCGGTGGACGAGTTCCGGTTGACCCTGTCGCCCTTCCTGGTGGCGGGCAAGGCCCCCCGCCCGGCCTTCGGCGACGCGATCGACCCGGCGCGGATCGAACTGGCTTCGGTGCTGGAGCAGGACGGAACGTTGCTGCTGCGGTACTTGCTGCGCCACTGATCGTCCGTAGTGGACGTCACGCCGAGCTGAGCCGTCGCAGCCGGTTCGCGAGGAACTCCTCGGTGTCGGCCAGCGACAGGGCCTGGCCGAGCAAGGACTTGAGCTCCCCGGCGTAGTTCGCGACCGCCTCTTCATCGGTGAGGTAGACGGTGGTGTGCGCGTGGCGCAACGCGACCGTCGGGGTCCGGCCGGTCGTGCGTAGACGGTGAACCCCGGCAGGTCCTGCTGGTCGGTGGCCAGGACCCGGATCGCTTCGCGGTTCTCGGCGAGGACCTCGAGCAGGTGCTGGTGCTGCGAGACCAGCGCATCGCGACTGATCACCGGGTCGTCGAGCCTCGCTCGGCCTGGTGCGGGGCCGGCGGCCAGCTCGAAGACCCGGCTTTCCGGACTCTGCCCGGGTGGCGTGGTGTGTTCGAGCATCTCCCACCGGTAGCCGCGCTCCTGCAGCCGGAGCGGGAGGAAAACCGGACACCACTCGGTGACGGTGGTCGCCGCTTGCTCATACGTCGACGCCATCCGCACCGACCCGGCGGCGAAGTGTTCGGCGTGCATGGTGCTGTGGCTGCTGGCCGCGAGCAGGCGCAGCCGCGCGTAATCCCGGGCGGGGTGGCGCGGGTGTCAGTCTTCACCGGGGTCCCTTCGGGGGCTCGTCGCTCGGGGCGCGGTCTTCGGGCTGGTGGTTCGGGTTGCGGTTCGGGTTGCCGGCGCGTCTGGCGGGGTGCAGCCGGCTTCGCACTCGACCCGCTCCCGGATCGCGGACACCGAATCAGGCGAACGCCGCACCTCCTTTTCAGCGGTCAGCATCAACCCGCTGCGCCCCACCTCCAGGTTTACAACGGGTGGAGCCGTATCAGATTCGATCACGGTGAATGATTCACCCTGGATAGGTGACCAACCGGCATCGAATGGCACATAATGGAACTCAATGTTCGGCATCTCAGCCATCTCAAGCAAATATCGAAGCTGATCGATCCAGATGTCGAGGCCACCATTGATCAATCGAATAGCGGCTTCACCGAAGTACACAACCAGGTGCGCGGGATTCGTGCGAGTGATGACCCTGGGCGGTGTTGTGATCGGCGACCTGGCGGATGTTGGCCATCAGCTCGTTCACCGCCTGGGGACGCAGGAGCACCGGCGCCTCGGTGTCGATCTGCGCCGCCGCGAAGAACACCCCCGCCCGCACGACCTGCCCCACCACGACCTGCGCGGGATGCCCATCCAGCGCCCGCGCCGGAGTGATCAGTCTCGATCGCCAATCCAAGCCGTCCACGGTGCCGCCCTCCGCTACTATCTCCTGTGCAAGATCAGCTCTGCTGACCTTGCTGACAAATTCTGGCGGTGGCGGCGCAAGCCGACGTGGAACCGTCAGGACCAGCCCCAGTCCTGGGTGAAACACCCCGCCAGATAAAGATCCACCCGATCCGCGAACCTCCCCAAATCCCTCCCGGTCAGTTCCGAAACACGGGAAATCCGGTACCGCAACGTATTCACGTGCAGGTGCAACGCCCCCGCCGTCTGGGTCCACGAGCCCGAATGCTCCAGAAAAGCCTTCAACGTCAACAAGAGCTCCGACCCGTGCGCGGCGTCGTAGGCCAGCACCGGTCCCAGCACCTTCGTGCCGAACGAGCGGCGCAGGTCGTCCGGGACGGCCGCCAGCAACAGCAGATGGGAAGCCACCTCGTCGCCCGCCAGGACCGAAGCGCGGGCGGGCGAGAGCGCGGCCAGGGTGCGCGCGTGGCGGGCCTCCTGGAGACCGGCGCGCAGGCCGGCGGCGTCCGGGGCGCGGGACAGGCCCACGGCCAACCGGGCGGACCCCAGGGCGGGCTCCAGAGCGCTGACGGACTCACGAAGCACCGAAGCAACACCTCCGGAGGCAGGGAACAACCCGAAGGTCTCACCGTCCACAGTGGCCACCAGTGTGGGCCCCGGATCCGAGGCCAGCAGCTCCTCGACCAGGACCTGCGTGAGGCCGGGGCCGCCGCCGGTGACGGAGGCCGACAGGGTCGCCACGGGGGCGTGGGTGGGAAAGCCGAGGGCCGAGAGGCGAGCGGTCAAATCCAAAACGGACGCGTCGTCGGAAAGAGCCAGCCGCAGCAACGGCTCGGCGGCGCGGTTTTCGATGCGTTTGGCTTCGTCGACGCGGGAGCGTTCGAGGCCGATCAGCGGCGCCAGTTCCAGCGCGAGCTCACGGCGAGCGGGCGGCCAGCGGCCGAGGTCACCGTCGGCGACCAGGAACCAGCTGGCCACGCGGTGGCCGGAGCGGCTGGCGGCGGCCAGGAGCGTCACGGGTCCGTCGTCGCCCGGCACGGTGAGGGGCATGCGTTCGGCGCGCAGGAAGCGGCGGGCCAGGGCGGCGCACCGGGAGGCGGACAGCGTGCTCGTGCCGGAGATCAGGCGGCCGGTCGCGCTCAGGACCCAGCAGTCGACGCCCAGCTCGAGAGCGCCCGCGGAAACCAACGCCGGCAGTCCTTCCCCGCCGGTCACGGCAGCGACCAAGCGGCGGTGCGAGTCGTGCGCGGGGGTCGAGCGTTCGGCCGCCAGGCCCAGAACAACGCGCTCGGTCACGGTCGCGAACGACACCGACAGCGGCACCTCGAACAGCGGCAGCCCGACGCGCCGGCACGACTCCACCAGGTGCTCGGGCACGGGCCCGCCGACCTCGGCCGTGCCGGCGCCCAATGCGACCACGCCGGCCGCCGCCAGCACGCCCACGAACTCCTCGGCCTCGGCGGGCCCGGGCAGCCAGCGCATCCCGCACAGCACGATCTCGCCGCCGCTCAGGTACCTGGTCGGGTCCTGCAGCGTCGCCTGGAAGACGCGCCCGAACTCGCGGTCCAGCGCCGAAGCGCCGGTGAGCAGCGTCAGCCCGAGCTCCGGTGTGTCCAGCAGCGCACCCAGCCGCACGCGGCACCTCCTTCCAGGCTCCAGTAGCGCACACGCCGGCGCCGCGGTCGTTTGGAGGAACCTACGAAAAACCACCCCCGACGCCCACCCGGTTTCGGTGGATCTGCCGTGGTCCGCGCCACGTCACGGCGTGTGTACTGACCGACGAACGAAGGGAAGGACCACCATGGCGATCGTTCTGGGCGACAACCGCTACGGAAAGGCGGAGAACCGGGTCGTACGCGTCGACCGCGACGGCGACGAGCACCGGATCACCGACCTCAACGTGAGCGTTTCGCTGTCCGGCGACATGAGCGACACCCACCTCACCGGCGCCAACGACAAGGTGCTGGCCACCGACACGCAGAAGAACACGGTGTTCGCGTTCGCCCGCGAAGGCGTCGGCGAGATCGAGGACTACGCGCTACGCCTCGCCCGCCACTTCGTGACCACGCAGGAGAGCATCCACGGTGCCCGCGTGCGCGTCGAGTCGTACGCGTGGCAGCGGCTGACCGTCGGCGGGCAGCCGGCCCACCACTCGTTCGCCCGCTCGGGTGGCGGCACCCGCACCACCACCGTGTACTTCGACGGCGAGCTGACCTGGGTGCTGGGCGGCGTCGAGGACCTCACGGTGCTCAACACGACCGGCTCGGAGTTCTGGGGCTTCCCGCGCGACGGCTACACCACGCTGCCCGAGACCAAGGACCGCATCCTCGCCACGGCCGTGAACGCGAGCTGGCGCTTCGCCGGCTCGGAGGTTGACTGGGCCCGCGCGTACGACACGGCGCTGGCTTCGCTGCTCGACGCGTTCGGCGGAACGCACAGCCAGTCGCTGCAGCAGACGCTCTACGCCATGGGTTCGCGGGTGCTCGAGACCGTGCCCGAGATCGTCGAGGTGCGGCTGTCGCTGCCGAACAAGCACCACTTCCTCACCGACCTCTCGCCGTTCGGGCTCGACAACCCCGGTGAGGTCTTCCACGCCGCCGACCGGCCGTACGGGCTCATCGAGGGCACCGTGCTGCGTGACGACGCGCCGCCCGCCGGGCCGGCCTGGACCTGAGACGGAGGCAGACAGTGGAGTTCCTGCGCCCGGCCACGCTCGCCGAGGCCCTCGAAGCCAAAGCGGCACACCCCGACGCCGTGCCGATCGCCGGCGGCACCGACGTGATGGTGGAGATCAACTTCGACCACCGCCGTCCGTCGGCGCTGCTCGACCTCAACCGGGTGAGCGCGCTGCGCGGCCACGACGTCGAGGAGGGCCGCATCCGGATCGCGGCCGCGACGCCGTACACGCGGATCATCACCGAGCTGGGCGACCGGCTGCCGGGCCTCGCGATGGCGGCCCGCACGGTGGGCTCGCCGCAGATCCGCAACCGCGGCAGCGTCGGCGGCAACCTCGGCGCGGCCTCGCCCGCAGGTGACTCGCACCCGGCGCTGCTGGCGGCCGACGCCGAGGTGGAGATCGCGTCGGTGCGGGGCTCCCGGCGCGTGGCGGCGAAGGACTTCTACACCGGCGTGAAGCGCAACGTGCTCGAACCCGACGAGCTGATCACGGCCGTGCACCTGGCACCGGCGAGCGGGCCGCAGCAGTTCAGCAAAGTGGGTACCCGCAACGCGATGGTGATCGCGGTCTGCGCGTTCGGCCTCGCGGTGCACCCTGAGCAGCGGAGGGTCGGCACGGGTGTCGGCTCGGCCGCCCCGACGCCGCGGCGCGCGCTCGACGCCGAGGAGTTCCTCGCGGGCGAGCTCGCGGCCGACGACCAGTGGGACCGCCCGCGCGCGCTCACCGATTCGGTGAAACGCCGCTTCGGGGAGCTGGTGGCCGCCGCGGCCGCGCCGATCGACGACGTGCGCGGCAGCGCCGAGTACCGCCGCCACGCGTTGAGCGTGCTGGCACGCCGGACGCTCGGCTGGGCCTGGACCGAATACTGCGGAGGGAGGCGGACGGAATGCGCGTGAACGTGACCGTCAACGGCGAGCAGCGCCAGGCGGACAACGTCTGGGAAGGCGAGAGCCTGCTCTACGTGCTGCGGGAGCGACTGGGTCTCGCCGGCTCGAAGAACGCTTGTGAACAGGGCGAATGCGGTTCGTGCACGGTCTACCTCGACGGGGTGCCGGCGTGCGCCTGCCTGGTCGCGGCCGGGCAGGCCGAGGGCCGCGAGGTGCGCACCGTGGAAGGCCTCGCCGAGGGCGAGAAGCTGGACCCGATCCAGGAGTCCTTTGTGGAGTGCGGAGCCGTCCAATGCGGCTTCTGCACGCCCGGGCTGCTCGTGACCGCCCACGACCTCGTGGCGCGCACCGGCAACCCGAGCGACGCCGAGATCCGCGAGGCCCTGGCCGGCAACCTGTGCCGCTGCACCGGGTACGAGAAGATCCTCGACGCGGTCCGGCTCGCGGCCACGCGGAAGGAGCAGTCATGACCCGCCCGGCCCCGGCGCGTTCGCCGCAGGAGCTGGCCGACACCGTGAGCGGTGGCATCGGCACGAGCGCGCTGCGGCCCGACGGCACGCTCAAGGTGCGCGGGGAGTTCGCGTACTCCTCCGACCTGTGGCACGAGGACATGCTCTGGGGCGCCACGCTGCGCAGCCCGCACCCGCACGCGCGGATCGTGCGCCTCGACGTGTCCGAGGCCCTGGCGCAGCCCGGCGTGCACGCGGTGCTGACGCACGAGGACGTGCCGGGTGAGAACGTCTACGGCCTGAAGTACCAGGACACACCGGCGCTGGCCGAGGACCGCGTGCGCTACCAGGGTGAGCCGGTGGCGATCCTCGCGGCCGACCACCCGGAGATCGCGCGGCAGGCGCTCAAGCACATCGTGGTCGAGTACGAGGTGCTCGAACCCGTCACCGACCCCGAGCGCGCGGCCCACGACGACACGCTGCCGAAGCTGCACCCGGGCGGCAATCTCGTGCGCTACCAGCGCATCGTGAAGGGCGACCCCGAGGCGAAGGCCGACGTGGTCGTGTCCGGGGTGTACGAGATCGGCATGCAGGACCAGGCTTTCCTCGGCCCGGAGTCCGGCCTCGCCGTGCCCGACGACGACGGCGGCGTGGACCTCTACCTCGCCACGCAGTGGCTGCACGTGGACCAGAAGCAGACCGCGCGGGCGCTCGGCCTGCCGCTGGAGAAGGTACGGCTCACGCTCAGCGGCGTCGGTGGTGCGTTCGGCGGTCGCGAGGACCTGTCGATGCAGATCCACTCGTGCCTGCTCGCGCTGCGCACCGGCCGGCCGGTGAAAATGGTCTACAACCGCGAAGAGTCGTTCTTCGGCCACGTGCACCGGCACCCGGCGAAGATGTACTACGAGCACGGTGCCACGCGCGACGGTGATCTCGTGTACGTGCGGGCGCGCCTCTACTTCGACGGCGGGGCCTACGCGTCGAAAACGCCCGTGGTGGTCGGCAACGGCACGACGCTCAGCGTGGGGCCGTACAACGTGCCCAACGCGAAGGTCGAAGGCTGGGGCGTGTACAGCAACAACCCGACGTGCGGCGCGATGCGCGGTCTCGGTGCGGTGCAGCCGACCTACGCGTACGAGTCCCAAATGGACAAACTCGCCGCCGCGCTCGGCATGGACGCCGCGGACCTGCGGATCCGCAACGCGATGAGCGAGGGGTCCACGAACGTCACGGGCCAGCTCGTCGATTTCCCGGCTCCGGTGGCGGAGCTGATCGAGCGGTTGAAGGCCATGCCGCTGCCGCCGGAGCGCACCGGTGAGGCCGACATTCGCGACCTGCCCGGCGGAGCGTCCAATGTGACCCACGGCGAAGGTGTGGTGCGCGGCGTCGGCTACGGCGTGACCATCAAGAACATCTCCTACGCCGAGGGCCTCGACGACTACTCGACCGCCCGCGTGCGGCTGCAGGTGATCGGCGGCGAGCCGGTGGCGATGGTGCACACGGCCGCGGCCGAGGTGGGCCAGGGGCTCGTGACGCTGCAGCAGCAGATCGCGCGCACCGAGCTGGGCCTGCCGCGGGTCACCGTGCACCCGGCCGATACCAGCGTCGGCGACGCGGGGTCGAGCTCCGCCTCGCGGCAGACGTATGTGACCGGCGGCGCCGTGCGCAACGCGTGCCGGGCGGTGGCCGACGCGGTGTACGCCCTGGCCGAGCGCCGGCTGGGGCTTTCCGCGACCGGCATGTCACTGTCCGGCGGCAAGGTCGTGGCCGCCGACGGTGAGGTCGTGGCGTCCCTGGCGGACCTGCTCGGCGACGAGATCGTGGAGGAGACGCGGGAGTTCCACCACCGCAAGACCTACCCGCTCGACCCGGAGACCGGCCAGGGCGACGCCCACGTGCAGTACGGGTTCTCCGCGCACCGCGCCGTGGTGGACGTCGACGTGGAGCTCGGCCTGGTGAAGGTCGTGCAGCTCGACTGCGCGCAGGACGTGGGCAAGGCGATGAACCCCGACGCGGTGATCGGCCAGATCCAGGGCGGGTCCGCGCAGGGCCTCGGGCTGGCCGTGATGGAGGAGATCCAGGTGGTGGACGGAAAGGTGCGCAACCCGTCGTTCACCGACTACCTCATCCCGACCGTGCTGGACATGCCGCCCATGCGCATCGACGTGCTGGAGCGGCCCGACCCGCACGCGCCCTACGGCGTGCGCGGCGTCGGCGAACCACCCACGATCTCCTCGACGCCGGCGATCGCCAACGCCATCCGCGCGGCGACCGGCCTCGAGCTGCCCCGGGTCCCGATCCGGCCCGAGCACATCACCGGAACCTGAACACCGTTGGGAGTACAAGCGAAATGACTTTGTCCATCGACGCCGAACACGAGTGGCTGCTCGAAAGCGTGCGCATCGCGACCCGCAACGTCGCCGACGGCGGTGGCCCGTTCGGTGCGCTGATCGCCAAGGACGGCGAGATCATCGCGACCGGGGTCAACCGCGTCACGCCCTCGCTCGACCCGACCGCCCACGCCGAGGTGGTCGCGATTCGCGCCGCCTGCCAGGCACTCGGCACGTTCAAGCTCGACGGCTGCGTGCTCGTGTCCTCCTGCGAGCCGTGCCCGATGTGCCTGGCCTCGGCGCTGTGGGCGCGCGTCGACCGCGTGGTCTTCGCGGCCGACCGCCACGACGCGGCCAAGGCCGGGTTCGACGACCGCGCGTTCTACGAACTGTTCGAAAAGTCCCGCGAAACCTGGGAAGTACCCGTTTCCCGGCTGTCCCTGAAGGACGGTTTCGCCCCGTTCGACGCCTGGCTGGACCGGCCGGACCGCGTCGACTACTAGGCGCGCGGGGCCGGCGGTTCTCCCCGGACCGGCCCCGCAGTGTCCGATACCGAAAGCGCCCTTCACCGGAAGCCCGGACCCGGGCCCGGTGCTGACCGGAGCACCAAAAACCCATACCTCGTCAGGCTTCTCTCACGCCCCGTCCGAATGCGGGGCGCGGTGAAGCACACCCACCGGCAAGGGGACGACGCATGACCCAGGTACACATCGACGACGCTGTGACCCCGGCTCCAGGACCGGCTCGCAAGTCCTTCCTGGACCGGTTCTTCGACCTCACGGCCCGGCGCACCACCGTCGGGCGCGAAGTGCGGGGTGGCCTCACGACGTTCGTCGCGATGGCCTACATCGTGCTGCTCAATCCGCTCATCCTCGGCGCTTCGGCCGACATCACCGGCGCGAAGCTCAGCGCCGCGCAGGTCACCACGGCCACGGCGCTGGCGGCCGCGGTGATGACCATCCTCATGGGACTCGTCGGCAACGCGCCGCTCGCGCTGGCCGCGGGTCTCGGCATCAACGGCATCGTGGCGTTCCAGATGGCGCCCGCGATGACGTGGCCCCAGGCGTTCGGGCTGGTGGTGCTCGAAGGCGTGTGCATCGTGCTCATGGCGGTGAGCGGGATCCGGGAACGGATCATGAACGCGATTCCGGGGCCGCTCAAGATGGCGATCACGGTCGGCATCGGGCTCTACATCGCCCTCGTCGGCCTCGTCAGCGCCGGGTTCGTCACGCGGACCCCGGACTCGGCCGAGTCCACCGTGCCCGTTCGCCTCGGGCTCGACGGGCACCTCGACGGCTGGCCCATCGCGGTGTTCTGCTTCGGCCTGCTGCTGATGACGGTGCTGATGGCCCGCAAGGTGCCGGGCGCGGTGCTGATCAGCATCGCGGTGTCCACTGTGCTCGCCGTCGTGCTGCACGACGGCCTGGGCGTGGGCAACTGGGGCCTGACCACCCCGACGCTGCCCAGCCACGTGGTAGCGGTCCCGGATTTCGGGCTGCTCGGCCACATCGACCTGTTCGGCGGCTTCGCTTCGGCGGGGGCACTGACCGCCACGATCTTCCTGTTCACGCTGGTGCTCTCGGGCTTCTTCGACGCGATGGGCACAATCACGAGTGTGTCGGCCGAAGCCGGGCTGTCGAAGGACGGCCGCGTGCCCAGGATGGGCCGGATCCTGTTCGTCGACGGCGCGGGCGCGATCGCCGGCGGGCTCTCGGGTTCCTCGCCCAACACCGTGTTCCTGGAGTCGGCGGCCGGCGTGGGGGAGGGTGCGCGGACCGGGCTCGCGAGCGTGGTCACCGGCGTGCTGTTCGCGGCGACGCTGCTGTTCACCCCGATCGCCGGCATCGTCCCGGCGCAGGCCGCGGCGCCCGCGCTGGTCGTGATCGGCGGGATGATGGTGGCCCAGTGCCGCAACATCCCGTGGCACGACAGCGACTACACGATCCCGGTGTTCCTCACCGTCGCGCTGATCCCGTTCACCTACTCCATCACCAACGGGGTGGGCGCGGGCCTGATCGCGTTCGTGCTCATCAAGACGTTCAAGGGCAAGTGGCGCGAGGCCGGCTGGATCCTCACCGTGCTGGCGCTCGTGTTCGTCGTCTACTTCGGAATCGACCTCGTCAAAGCTGTGTTGTAGCTCGTAGGGCTGTGTTGTAGCTCGTAAGGAAAGGACCCTGTCGTGGCCCTGATGTTCCTCAACGGCGGCGCCATGCGCGGCGAACCGCTGCACCACCTGCTCGACGGCGCTCCGCTGGTGGCCTCCACGACCACCGCGCCCAAGTACCGCTTCTACTCCGTGGGCGGCCAGTGCCCGGCGCTCGTCCCGGTCGCGCACGGCGGCGGCGCCGTGGCGGGTGAGGTGTACGACCTGTCGCTCGACGCGTTGCGCGACCGCGTGTTGCCCGCCGAACCACCCGAGCTCGAACTGGGCGTGATCGAGCTGGCCGACGGGAGTTCGGCGTTCGCGATGCTGCTGCGCCGGCCGCAGACCTCGCACGTGCAACTGCGCGACATCACCGAAATCGGTGACTGGCGGGCGTTCCGGTCCGCGTCGTGACGGTGCTGGTCGCCCCGGACAAGTTCAAGGGCTCGCTGACGGCGGCGCAGGTCGCCGCCGCGGTGGCGGCGGGCTTGCGGTCGGTGCTCCCCGGCGAACCCGTGCGGGAGCTCCCGGTGGCGGACGGCGGCGACGGCACGGTGGCCGCCGCCGTCGCCGCGGGCTTCCGCCGTGTGCCGGTGCGCGTTTCCGGGCCCACGGGCCGGCGGATCACGGCGTTCTTCGCACTGCGGGGTCCGGTGGCCGTCGTGGAGCTGGCCGAGGCTTCGGGCCTGCACCGGTTGCCGGGCGGGCTGCCCGCGCCGCTCACGGCTTCGAGCTACGGCACGGGCGAACTCATCGCCGCGGCCGTCTCGGCCGGTGCGTCCCGTGTGGTCCTCGGCGTCGGCGGCAGCGCCTGCACCGACGGCGGTGCCGGAATGCTGATGGCGCTGGGGGCGCGCGTGCTGGATTCTTCCGGTGCCACGGTGCCTCATGGTGGCGTTGGCCTTGCGTCGGTATCCACAGTGGACTTTTCGGACCTACCCTCCGTGGACATCTCCCTCGCGTCCGATGTGGACAACCCGCTGCTGGGCCCTTCCGGCGCGGCGGCGGTGTACGGTCCGCAGAAGGGCGCCTCCGGTGAGGACCTCGCCTTGCTGGAGGCAGGACTGCGTCGCTGGGCCTCCGTGCTGGGCTCGTCTTTCGCCGCCGTCCCGGGCGCCGGCGCAGCCGGTGGGGTCGGTTTCGCGGCCCTCGCGGCTCTGAGCGCCCGCGTCCGCCCGGGTATTTCCCTGCTCCTCGACCTGCTGGGCTTCGCCACCGCCGTCCGCGACGCACGGCTGGTGATCACCGGGGAGGGCTCACTGGACACCCAGTCCCTGCACGGCAAGGCTCCCGTCGGCGTGCTGCGCGCCGCTACCGCCGCGGGCGTCCCCACGGTCGCCGTGGCGGGTCGCTGCCTCCTGCCCCCGGTGGAATGGCGCGCGGCCGGCTTCGCGGGAGTGCACACCCTCACGGACCTGGAACCGGACCCGGCCCGCTGCATGACCGAGGCGACGCCGTTGTTGCGGCGATTGGCGGAGGGGCTGGCTCGGGAGCACATCACGGTGGGTTGACCAGGCGTGGGTCACGGGAGCTTGTCGAGATGATCGGCAGATCGGTGGCCCGCACGCCGATCGCGTTGAAGACCGCGTTCGCGATCACCGCGAGGACGCCGACGATCACCGCCGCGCCGACGCCCTTCACCGCCAGTGGACGGCTTCGAAGTCGAGACGTCGGCGTTGCCGGCGGGTCGCCGGAGTGCTCGAACGTCCTGACTGTGAGTCGGGTTCAGGGTGAATGCGCCGGCACCGCGGCGGTTCTGGGGGCAACGACCGCGCGCGGGGGTGCTTACTCTTCGATCGCCCCGCCCACGGAGCGCAGGTGGTCGCGGAAGGTCAGCGACGGGTTGGTTTCGCGGGCGCGCAGGAAGGCGGCGAAGTCCACCTGCTCGCGCAGCGTCGTGCCAGTGCGGATGAGGTCGGCCTGGCGGCGCTCGGTGTCGCGGATGGACTCCGCGAGGCGGAAGACGTCGTCGGCTTCGGCGGCCGGGACGAAGACCACGCCGTCGTCGTCGGCGAAGGCCAGGTCGGCTGGCGTGACTTCCCACTGGCCGACGCGGGCGGAGTCGAGGGCGTCCGCGGCGCGGTCGGTGAGGGTGAGCGGGCCGGTGGGTATCGAGCCGAGGCTGAAGACCGGCAGGCCGATGGCGCGCAGGTCCGCGGAGTCGCGGTGCAGGCCCCAGATCACGATGCCCGACGCGCCCGCCGTGGCGGCCTCGATGGCCACGAGGTCGCCGACGCAGCTCTCGTCGACGCGGCCGCCGTTGTCGACCACGAGGACATCCCCCGGTTCGGCGTTCGTCAGGGCTTCCAGGAAGACGTCGACGCTGCCCGCGTGTCGCGCCGGCAGCACCCGCCCCGCGAGGCGGCCGCCCGGGATCGCGGAGCGGGTTCCCGCCGGGGCGCAGCGCACCTGCAGGCGGGCGCGGATGCAGCCGTCGGTGAGGTGCGCGGTGGTCAGCGTCTCGAAACGGCGCTGCAGTGTTGTTTCCCTCGGCTCCGCCGAGGCGTGCGAGATCGCTGTGTTGTCGGCCTCGGAAGCCGGCGCGATCTCGCTCTTGGGGTGCTTGCCGGAAGTCGCGTTCACGGGGATCCCTCACCTCGATTGTCGGTGGTCGAAAACGATGGTGTCGGGGTTTGCTGTTCCGGACAATGGGTCGTTCACCGGCATACCGGATTTCGAGCGAATCGCGCTGCCGTTCTGGGCCGTACGCAGCAGGTTCGGCATTCGCGGGCCGTTGGTCGCGAGTCGACGGCGACCGTCGCGGTTCAGGTCGGTCCCGCGCCCGCCGAGCCCGGTTGTCCCGGCGAGAGAATCCGGCATAGGGGACTTATGACTCGGAGAGCTTTGGTCCTTATATCCGATTTCTTCAGTTCTTGGGTGAAGCCCTGGTGAATTCACGGTCGGGAGGCCTTCCGGACCCCCTGTTTCTTCACGTTCCGCACGCATAATTCCTTCCCGGTAGTCCGAACGAGTGGCAGGAGTGTGTGCGTGCCGGGGTCTGTACGTGCCCGTTGGGTGGTGGGGGCCGCTGGTGTCGTGGTGGTCGCCGCTGCCGTGGGAGTCGCCTTCGCGGTGTGGCCGGATGGGGCCGCCGCCCAGGATCCGGAGATCCAGATCTCCCGCTCCGCCTGTGGTCAGGGCTGGACGGACCCCAAGCCGGGGCCGCAGGTCTTCAACCTGCACAACACGGGCGCGGTCTCGTCCGAGGTCGACTTGATCGACCCGAAGACCGGCGTGATCTACGGCGAGGTCGAGGGTCTCGGCACCGGCACGACCCGGCCCATGTCGGTGACACTCGGTAACGGTACCTACGCCTTCCGGTGTCTTCCCGAGGACTCGTCCGCGATCGTGGGCCCGGCCTCCACGGTGAGTGGCGGCGCCGAGCGCGGCCCGGGTGTCGCGCCGTTGACCCAGACCGACCTGCTCGAACCCCTCAAGGTCTACGAAGGCAAGGTCGTGCAGGGTCTGGACCAGCTGAACACCGACGTCTCAGCCCTCAAGGACGCCGTGCACCGCGGCGACCGCACCGCGAGCGAGTCCACGTGGCTCACCGCGCACCTGACCTACGAGCGCCTCGGCGCCGCCTACGACGCGTTCGGCGACTCCGACGGCGCGATCAACGGCACCACCGACGGCCTGCCCGGCGGCACGGGCGACCCGGACTTCACCGGCTTCCACCGCCTCGAATACGGCCTCTGGCACAACGAGGACATGGGCGCCCTCGACGGCGTCGCCGACCGGCTGGCCGCCGACGTGGCCGACCTGCGCACGGCGTTCCCCCGGAGCCAGGTCGACCCGAACGACCTCGGCCTGCGCGCCCACGAGATCGTGGAGAACGCCCTGCAGTTCGAGCTCACCGCCAAGACCGACTACGGCAGCGGCACCAACCTCGCCACCACGCGCGCGAACCTCGACGGCGTGCAGACGGTGCTCGACGTGCTGCGCCGGCTGCTCGCCCCGCGCTACCCGGCACTGTCCGGTGTGGACAGCTGGCTCAAGCGCACCGAGGCCACTTTGGACGGTGCACGCCGCGCCGACGGCTCGTGGACGCCCGTCGCCGCGCTTTCCGCTTCGCAACGCCAGAAGATCAACGCCGACGTCAGCGAGCTCACCGAGCGGCTCGCCCCGATCGCGGCCATCGCCGAGCCCCGGAGGGTTTCGTGAGCGTCAAGGAACCCGCCAAGGAACCCGCCGAGTCCTCCCGCAGGACCTTCCTGCGCCGCACGGTCGTCGGCGCCGGACTGACCGCTGTCGCCGGCGTGAGCGCGGGCACCGTCGCCGCGAGCGCCGCCGACTCCGGGCCGCCCAGCGTGGCCTTCCACGGCGAGCACCAGGCCTCCGCCGTGCGCCGGCCGCCCGCGCAGAGCGTGGTGGCCGCGTTCGACGTGGTCGCCGACACCAAGGCCGAGCTCACCGACCTGTTCAAGGAGATCACCGACCGGGCGCGGTTCCTCACCACCGGCGGCGCACCCGCCGCGCTCGGCATCACCGCTCCGCCCGCCGACTCGGGCGTGCTGGGCCCGGTCGTGCCGGTCGGCGACCTCGGGGTGGTCCTCGGCGTCGGGTCGTCGCTGTTCGACGACCGCTACGGGCTCGCGGCGCTCAAGCCCAAGAAGCTCAAGCCGATGACGATGTTCCCCAACGACGCGCTCGACGCGGCCCAGTGCCACGGCGACCTGTCGCTCACGCTCTCGGCCGACAACACCGACACCGTGCTCCACGCGCTGCGCGACATCACCCGCGCCACCCGCGGCGGCATGCAGCTGCGCTGGAAGATCAACGGCTTCTCCTCGCAGCCGCGGCCCTCGGGCACGCCGCGCAACCTGATGGGCTTCAAGGACGGCATCTCCAACCCCGTCGAGACCGAGTTCGACAAGCTCGTCTGGCTCGGCGCCGGCGGCGGCGAACCCGCGTGGACCAAGGGCGGCACGTACCAGGTGGTGCGGCTGATCCGCATGCTCGTCGAGTTCTGGGACCGCGTCTCGCTCACCGAGCAGGAGAACATGTTCGGCCGCCGCCGCGACACGGGCGCACCGCTCGACGGCGCGCAGGAACAGGACGTGCCGAAGTACGCCGACGATCCCGTCGGCACCGTCATCCCGCTCACGAGCCACATCCGCATGGCCAACCCGCGGAAGCCCGAGACGGATGACAGCCGGATCCTGCGCCGGGCGGTCAACTACGACCGCGGCGTGGACACGAACGGCAACCTGGACATGGGCCTGATCTTCACCTGCTACCAGCAGGACCTCGAGCGTCAGTTCGAGGCGGTCCAGAAGCGGCTCGTCGACGAGCCGCTGGTCGATTACATCTCCCCGTTCGGTGGCGGCTACTTCCTGGCGCTGCCCGGGGTGACCGGTCCCGACGACCACTACGGCCGGGCGCTGTTGGCCTGACCGTGTTCCCGCAAGTGCAGTTCCCACCACGAGGTCATCGAAATCAGGAGGATTCCCCAGTGGACAAAGGAATCGGCAGACGGCGTCGCCGTTCGCGCCGGCTGATCGGAGCGGGTGCGCTCGCTTCGGCTGCCGCGCTGGCGATCGTCACCGGCTCCGCGGCGTCGAGCGCTGACGCTCAGCCGCTGCACACCCTGCCGGCGCAGTGGCTGCCGACGCTCACCCCGATCAAGCACGTCGTGGTGATCTTCGGCGAGAACATCTCGTTCGACCACTACTTCGGCACCTACCCGAACGCGACCAACGAGAACGGCACGCCGTTCAAGGCCGCGCGCAACACCCCGAAGGTCAACGGCCTCGACAAGAAGCTGTTGAACAACAACCCCAACGCCTACGACCCTCAGCGCCTGTCCCCGAGCCAGGCGCTGACCTGCGACCAGAACCACTCCTACGGTGCTGAGCAGGCCGCGTTCAACGGCGGCAAGATGGACAAGTTCGTCGAGAAGACCGAGACCGACAAGTGCACCGGTCAGCCGATCCTGTACGGCGCGCCGGGCCTGGTCATGGACTACTACGACGGCAACACCGTCACGGGCTTGTGGAACTACGCTCAGAACTACGCGATGAGCGACAATTCCTACAACACGAACTTCGGCCCGTCGACCCCCGGTGCGCTCAACCTGATCTCCGGCCAGACCGGCGGGGCGCAGGCGCTCACCTCGGTGACGCACCAGCCGACGACCGACTCGTACGCCGTCGTTTCCCCGGACAAGAACGGGATCGGCACGGTCATCAACGACCCGGACCCGGCGTACGACGACTGCTCGGACAAGAACCACACCGCCACCGAGAACCTCGCCTCGATGCAGGGCAAGAACATCGGTGACATGCTGAACCAGCGCCACGTGACCTGGGGCTGGTTCCAGGGTGGTTTCGCGCCGACCGGCACCCAGAACGGGTTCGCGGTCTGCGGTGCCTCGCACAACAACGTCGGCGGCATCCCGGTGACGGACTACAGCCCGCACCACGAGCCGTTCCAGTACTACAAGTCGACCTCGAACCCGAAGCACCTCCCGCCGTCCTCGGTGCAGGCCATCGGTCAGACCGACCAGGCCAACCACCAGTACGACATGAAGGACTTCGACGCCTCGCTGAAGGCCGGCTCGATGCCCGCCGTGAGCTTCCTCAAGGCCCCGGCCTACCAGGACGCCCACGCGGCCAACTCCGACCCGCTCGACGAGCAGCAGTTCGTGGCCGGTGAGATCAACAAGATCCAGCAGTCGCCGGAGTGGCGCTCCACCGCGATCGTCCTCGCCTACGACGACTCGGACGGCTGGTACGACCACCAGAAGTCCACGATCATCAACGGGTCGAACGACCCGGCGCAGGACCAGTCGGTCTGCACCGGCACCAAGACCAAGCTGGGTACGACCGCGGACCGCTGCGGTTACGGCCCGCGTCTGCCGCTGCTGGTCATCTCGCCCTACAGCAAGGTGAACTTCGTCGACCACACCCGCACGGACCAGACCTCGGTTCTGCAGTTCATCGAGGACAACTGGTTCGCCGGTCGCGTGGGCGGCTCGTCGTTCGACTCCCGCGCCGGCGGCCTGTGGAACATGTTCAACTTCTGGTGGCCCCAGGCCGGCAAGCTGCCGCTGGACCCGAAGACCGGTGCCGTCGTGAAGAACGGTCACCACTGAACACCGAGCAGTACTGAACACCAGCAACACCCGTAGTACGCAGTACAACTCCGAAGGCCACCGGGTTCGCCGAACCCGGTGGCCTTCGGCCGTTTCCGGTCACCGCCGAGCGCTGTGCCCGACGAGGCATCGGACGAGGTGGCATCATTGGTAACCAACCGGTTGGATATTTGATGGAGGTAGTCACCATGTCCGGTCCGTTCGTTTTCATCGCCACCAACAGCGTGGTCCCCGGCAAGTTCGACGCGGAGGCCGGCCGTGCGCCCGGCTGGGCCCGCTTCGTCGACGAGCAGGAGCCCAGGCTGATCGGCTTCCACGAGTACGCCAACGCCGACGGCACCGAGGTGGAGTTCGTGCAGATCCACCCGGATACCGAGTCGTTCGAGCACCACATGCGTGTGCTCACCGAGCACGCCGATCCGGCTTTCCGCGAGAACCTCACAGCCACCACGAACATCCGCGTGTACGGCACGCCCACCGAGGCGATCCTGACGATGCTGCGCGATCTGGCCGGCGCGGGTGTGCCGATCGCGGTGTTCCCGCGGCACCTCGGCGGCTTCACACGCGCCTGAGCGTTTTCCGCCGCGATTTTTCCCGCGGTTGGCCACAGTTCGGAAATGCCTCTTGCGCTCGGGGTTACCGCACTGGTCCAATCCCCGCCATGGCCACGTGGACCGAAACGCCGCGACTGCGGCTGCGGCCGTTCACGCCCGCCGACGCCGGTGCGCTCGCGGATCTCCACGGAGATCCCGAGGTGATGCGCTTCGTCGACGACGGCCGGCCCGTGCCGCGTGAGGTGGTCGAGGGCACGACACTTCCGGGGCTGCTCGCGGAATACCGCGATCTGCCCGCGGGGCACGGGTGTTTCGCCGCCGTCGATTCGCGGACGGGCCAATTCGCCGGGTGGTTCTCGTTGCGGCCCGCGACGAGTCGCGGACTCGGCGAAGGCGGTACCGAAGTCGGTTACCGCCTGGTGCCCGCGGTGTGGGGGCGGGGATTCGCCACGGAAGGGCTGCGAGCCCTGCTGTGGAAGGGTTTCGCGGAACTGGGTGTCGGACGCGTGGTCGCGACGACGATGACGGTCAACACCCGTTCCCGTCGCGTGCTCGAGAAGGCGGGGCTGAAGCTCGTGCGCACCTTCTTCCTCGAGTGGCCGGAATACCTGGAAGGCGCGGAACACGGCGATGTCGAGTACGCGCTGTCCAGAGAGGAATGGGTGTCCAGCACCGCGCGACATTAGTCGACACGATAAGGTTCTCCCAGGCACGTCCTGTAGAAGGTGAAGGTACGACGAACCATGGCGCAGAAGGTTCACGTCGAGATGGTGGACGACATCGACGGCAGCATTGCCGATCAGACCGTCCCCTTCATGCTCGACGGGGTTAGTTACGAGATCGATCTGTCCGAAGACAACGCCGCTGCTCTTCGCGATGAGCTCGCGCGCTACGTCGCCGCTTCCCGTCGCGTCGGTGGCCGCAAGGTGCGCATGGCCGCGGGGCAGGCGCCGCGGGCCACGTCGTCCGCCGCCGATCGGGAGCGCAACCGCCTCATGCGGGAGTGGGCCGAGGACAACGGCTTCAAGGTCTCCGACCGCGGCCGGCTGCCCGCCGAGATCGTGAAGGCGTTCGAAGAGCGCGAAGAAGAGATCGACGAGGTCGAAGAGGCTCCGGCCAAGCCGGCCCGCAAGCGCGCGCCGCGCAAGAAGGCCAGCGCCTGAGCCCAGATCCGGGAGAAGGGGTCCGTCACCGCGGTGACGGGCCCCTTCGGCGTTTCGGGGCGCTTTCGGGGTCTTTCGAACGACCGGCTGTGTAGCGGTGATGACACGCGATGATCGTGGTGATGGCCACACGACAACGGCAGCACGCGCGGGGTAGGGTAGCCAAGCCTAAATGTCCTGTGAGTGAAGGTAACCGACTGTGGCCTCCAGAGCCCGCCCGAGAACGCTCTCGCTGACGGCGGGGCTCGTGGTGCTCCTCGTGGCCCTCGTGCTCACCGCCGCGCTGAGCATCGCCGTCGGGTCACGCGGGTTGTCGTTCGGCACGGTCCTCGACTCCTTGTTCCACTACGACGCCACGAATCCCGATCACCTCGTGGTGCACGAGCTGCGCCTGCCGCGCACGCTCGTGGGTGTGCTCGCGGGTGTCGCACTGGGACTGTCGGGCGCCGTGATCCAAGGCGCCACGCGCAATCCGCTCGCCGACCCGGGTCTGCTGGGGGTGAACGCGGGCGCCGCGTTGTTCGTGGTGCTCGGCATCAGCACGCTCGGTATCACCACGGTCACCGGATACGTCTGGTTCGGCTTCGCCGGCGCGGCCGCCGCTGCGGTGGTGGTGTACGGGATCAGCGCGCTCGGCCGCGTCGGTGCCACACCGGTGAAACTGGCCCTCGCGGGCGCCGCGGTCACGGCGGCACTCCAGTCGGTGACGAGCGGGCTGCTGCTCACCGACACCACCACGTTCGACCAGTTCCGCTTCTGGCAGGTCGGTTCCCTGACCGGGCGCGACACCACCACGATCACGCAGGCGATCCCGTTCATCGTGGTCGGGGTGGTGCTCGCGCTGGTGGCGGCACGGATGCTCAACGCGCTGGCGCTGGGTGAGGACGTGGCCCGCGCACTCGGGCAGAACGTGGCCGTGGCCCGGGCGGTCTGCGCGCTCGCCGTGGTCGTCCTCTGTGGATCGGCGACGGCCATCGCCGGGCCGATCGCGTTCGTCGGGCTGACCGTGCCGCACGTCGCGCGGCTGATCACCGGCCCCGATCACCGGTGGCTGCTGCCGTACTCCGCTTTGCTGGCGCCGTTGCTGCTGCTCGTGGCCGACGTGGTCGGCCGGGTCATCGCGCGCCCGGCCGAGGTGCAGGTGGGCATCGTGACGGCCGTGATCGGCGCGCCGGTGTTCATCGTGCTGGTGCGCCGCCGGAAGCTGGTGAAGGTGTGAAGCCGGCGCTTCCCGGGGCGCTGGAAGCGGTCGCGGCGGCTCGTCGACGGGGCGCGGCCCGGGTGTGGCTCGTGTCCGTGGCCCTGTTCGCGGCGCTGGTCGTGGTTTTCGCGCTGTCGCTGGCCGTCGGCGACTTCTCCGTCCCACTCGGACAGCTGCCCGGCATCCTCTTCGGCGACGGCACGGGTGCCGGTGCCTACGTGGTCACGGATCTGCGCCTGCCGCGCGCCGTGGCCGCGGTGCTCGTGGGTGTCGCGTTCGGACTCGGCGGCGCGCTTTTCCAGCGCCTGCTGCGCAATCCCCTCGCGAGCCCCGACGTGATCGGCGTGACGCAGGGTGCGAGTGCCGCCGCGGTGATCTGCCTGGTTCTGGTCGGCGTGTCCGGCCCGGTGCTCTCGGGTGCCGCGTTCGCCGGCGCCCTGCTCACCGGCGTGATCATCTACCTGCTCTCGCGCCGCGGCGGGGTCAACGGCTACCGGCTCGTGCTCATCGGCGTCGGGGTCGGTGCGGTGCTGGCGAGCATCGTCTCGTTCCTGATGACGTGGGCGGACGTGACGCTCGCGCAACAGGCCCTGGTGTGGCTCACCGGCAACCTCAACGGCGCGAGCTGGGACAAGGTGGTGCCGCTCGCGATCGCGCTGGTCGTGCTCGGCCCCGCGGCCCTGCTGCTCAGCCGCGCGCTCACCGGCCTGCAGCTGGGCGACGACACCGCCGCCGGCCTCGGCCTGCGCGTCGAACGCACGCGCCTGCTGCTGCTCCTCGTCGCCGCGGCGCTGGCCGCGTTCGCCACGGCGGCGGCCGGTCCGGTGAGCTTCGTGGCGTTCGTGGCCAACCCCGTGGCGACGCGGCTCGTGGGCGGCGCCCGCGTGGGCCTCGTCGCGCCCGCCCTCACCGGCGCGCTCGTGACGCTGCTCGGCGACTTCGCGGCACAGCACCTGCTCGGCACGCAGCTGCCGGTGGGTGTCGTGACCGGGGCCGTCGGCGCGCCGTACCTGCTGTACCTGCTCGCCACGGCCAACCGGGCCGGCCGGGTCTGAGGAAGAGGACTCGTGGAACCGACGACACCCACCCTGCACACCGAAGGTCTCGAGCTCGGCTACGGGCCCCTGACCGTGGTCAAGGACCTCTCGGTGCGCATCCCCGAGGGCAAGGTCACCATGATCGTGGGGACCAACGCGTGCGGGAAATCGACGCTGCTGCGTGGCCTGGCCCGGCTGCTCGCGCCATCGGCGGGCGCGGTGTTCCTCGACGGCGAACGCATTTCCTCCTTGCGCAGCAAGGACGTCGCCCGGGTGCTCGGCCTGCTGCCGCAGTCGCCGACCGCGCCCGAGGGCATCACGGTGGCCGACCTGGTCGGCCGCGGCCGCTACCCGCACCAGGGCGTGTTCCGCCGCTGGAACGCCGAGGACGACGACGCCGTGGCGCGCGCGATGCTCGCCACCGACACCGTGGAGCTCGCGAACCGGCCCGTCGACGAGCTGTCGGGCGGGCAGCGCCAGCGCGTGTGGATCGCGATGGCCCTGGCGCAGCGCACGCCGTTGCTGCTGCTCGACGAGCCCACCACGTTCCTCGACATCAGCCACCAGGTCGAGGTGCTCGACCTGCTCGCGGACCTCAACCACCACGACGGCACCACCGTCGTGATCGTGCTGCACGACCTCAACCTCGCGGCCCGCTACGGCGATCACCTCATCGCCATGCAAGCCGGGTCGATCGCCGCCGAGGGCGCTCCCGGCGACATCCTCACCGCCGAGCTCGTCGAGGACGTGTTCGGCATGCCGTGCCGGATCATCGCCGATCCCGTGTCCGGCACCCCCATGGTCGTCCCGATCGGCCGCCACCGCGCCGGCGCTCCCACCACACAGCCCTAGGAAGGAACACCCCACGATGGCCAGATGGACCAAGGTGGCCGGCGTCCTCGCCGCCGCCACGCTCCTGGGCGCGTGCAGCCAGCCCGCCAACACCACCACGACCGGGGTCGGTGACTCCGACGTCGCCACCGGCGGCCGTCTGTTCTCCACGGCCGACGCCGAGACCGCCAAGCTCAAGGCCGATGTCGGCCCCGGCGTCTTCCCGCGCACGGTCACCCACGCGCTGGGGCAGACGAAGATCGAGAAGGCGCCCACGCGCGTGGTCGTGCTCGACAGCGGTGAGCTCGACGACGTGCTGGCGCTCGGCGTCACGCCCGTCGGCATGGCCACCACAGCCGGTCAGACCGGCGTGCCGAGCTACCTCGCCGACCGCGTCAAGGGCATCCCGACCGTCGGGGACGTCAGCAACCTCAACCTCGAGAAGATCGCCTCGCTGCAGCCCGATCTCATCCTGGGCAGCAAGCTGCGCGCCAACGACCTGTACCCGCAGCTGTCGAAGATCGCGCCGACGGTGTTCAGCATCCGCCCGGGTTTCCCGTGGAAGGAGAACCTGCTGCTGATCGGCGCGGCGCTGGGCCAGGAAACCAAGGCCGACGCGGCACTCAACGCCTACCAGAAGAAGGCCGACGAGGTGAAGGCCGGGATCAAGGGCAACCCCAAGATCTCCTTGCTGCGCTTCCACTCCACGGGCATCCGCATCTACGGCGACCTGTCGTTCATCGGCGTGATCTTCAAGGACGTGGGCCTTCAGCGGCCGGACAACCAGCACATCACGGAGCTGGCCAAGCAGATCTCGCGCGAACGCATCGACGAAGCGAACGGCGACTGGATCTTCTACTCCAGCTACGGCGCCGGCCCCAACGCCGACGAGAAGGCCGTGACCGGTAGCGGACTGTGGGCCGGGCTGAGCGCGGTGAAGAACAAGCAGGCCATCCGCGTGTCGGACGAGGTCTGGTTCCTCGGCCTCGGCCCGATCGGCGCCGACCACGTGCTCGACGACCTGAAGAAGTACCTGGGCTGACCGGTTTCGCGGTGAAGGCTCCTCGGCGGTGGTCCGTCGAGGAGCCCTTCCCGCCGCGTTCAGGCGGCCAGAGCCCCCCTGCCACCACCCCGACAACGCACCAGGCGCTACTCACCGGAGCCCATGCATCCAGGCCCCTCCCCGCACCCCGATCCGAAGCCTCCTTAACACACTCCAGCTTCGGGGTGCATCCCAACGCGACACGCCCTGCGAGGACCTTGCCCGACTCACCCTCCGAACTCACCCTCCGGAAACAGCCCCGAGGACTAAGGCACAAACCGGCCTCTAAAGCCCCAATCGAGCATCAAGATCAATCTTCCCACCCACAGCATCAAGAATCGCCCGCAACGCCGTCTTCTCCGTCAACTGACGCCCATGCTGTTCGGCGTGCGCCCGCATGAGATTTCCCACATGCCGCTCGGGATTGCTCCACGTAGGCCACCGCCGCCGCGCAATCGTGGCCAGCGCAGCGAAGTCAGGAACCGCTGGGGTGGTCGCGTCAAGCAGCCAATTAAGATACGTACGCAACACCGCCACCGGAAAACTCCCAGGGTGGCTCAGTGAACCATGCCCAGGCACAAACGTCCGCACCGTGGGAAACGTCTTGTCCAACCAATAAAGCGCATCGAGCCAACCAGGAATCGACCCGTGGATCGCCATCGGCGTCGACCCGACCGACAGCAAATCCCCGGTGAACAACGTACCGGTCTTGGGCTCGAACGCCACGAGGTCGCCGTCGGTGTGCGCGACGCCGGGGAACGGCACGACCTCCACCGTCACCCCGCCCAGATCGACCTCCCGCGGCGCGGTCACAGCGTGCACCGCTTCGGGCTTCGGCGCTTCGAGCGTGCCCCAGTTCGTGCAGTCGAAGGTGTCCTCGTACCGCTGCGGCCCTGCCCGCACGGCGGACACGGCCGACGCCGCGGCGAGGATGCGGCCGCCGTTGCGCAACGCCACCCCGGCGCCGTTGTGGTGCGCGCCGTGGGCATGGGTCAGCACCAGCGTGAGCGGCATTTCGACCGTCGAGTACTTGCGGACGTCCTTGACCAGGTCGAGCGTGTCCCGCTCGGTGCCGCACGTGTCGACGACCATGACGCCGGACCGGCCGCGGATCCAGCCGCAGTTGGACACGAGCCAGTCCGCCGGGCTCCGGACATAGGCGACCACGCTCGGGTCGGAGTACCTGAGCGGCACGATGTTTCGCCTGATGGCGGGCATGGGGTCCCCCTCGTGGGCTGCGCCGCCGTGATCCCGGACCACCGCATGGTAGTGGATCACTGACCTCGTAATGGTATAGACCAAGCGGGCGTATGTCAGCAGGCTGCGAGCCCACCGTGTGCTAGGTCGCACAGCCCAGGCCGGTTCCTCCCTACGCCGACCGGCAGACCATACCTCCGCTTCGGTCTCCGTTCAGGTCGGCGACTTCGGGTGATTGAAGCGTCACTTCGCGTGAGCCGGCGCCGCTGTCGAAGCAGGCCGGAAGTCGGTGCGGTAGCGGCTCGGCGCGACGCCCACGTGGCGGGTGAAGTGCTGCCGGAACGACACCGGCGAGCCGAACCCGCAGCACCCGGCGATCTCGGCCACCGGCAGGTCGGAGCTCTCCAGCAGCTGCTGCGCGCGGGCGATGCGCTGGTCCAGCAGCCAGCGCACGGGCGTGGTGCCGGTCTCGGCGACGAAGCGGCGCGCGAACGTGCGCTCGGACATCGACGCCCACCCGGCCAGCTCGGCGACCGTCAGCGGCCGGCGCAGCTCACGCAGGGCGCGTTCACGCACGGCGGCCAAGGGCTCCTCGTCGCGCGGCGGGGTGGGGGTGGTGATGAACTGCGCCTGGCCACCCGAGCGGAAGGGGGCCGTGACCATCGAGCGGGCGACCGACGCCGCGACGTCGGCGCCGAGCGTGAGCCGCACGAGGTGCAGGCACAGGTCGATGCCGGCCGCGACACCCGCCGAGGTCCAGACGCCGTCGGCGCCGGTGAAGAGCACACCCGGATCGACGTCGGCGAGCGGGTGGCGGCGGGCAAGCTCGGCGGTGAAGCGCCAGTGCGTGACGGCTCGGCGGCCGTCGAGCAGCCCGGCCGCGCCCAGGACGAACGCGCCGAGGCACAGGCCCGCGACCTGCGCGCCCGCGCGGTGGGCCGCCCGCAACGCGGCGAGCAGCTCGGGCGACGGCTCGGCCGCGGGGTCCGCCAGGCCCGGCACCACGACGACGTCGGCCGTGCGCAGCCAGGAGAACGTGCGCTCGGGTTTGAACACCGCCCCGCCGACCAGCTCCACCGGGTCCTTCGTGGCCGCACACCGCCGCAGCTCCACATCGGGGCCGCTGCGCGTGCCCCACACCTCGTCCACCACGGCCGTGTCGAACAGCCGGGCACCCTCGAACAGCACCAGCGCGATCTTCTGCACGCCTTCGACGATACTTGGCAGGATCTCATCGCTCAGCGTCTTCTCTGCCACTCACCACCCGGTGCGGCCGCGAGGCACGATGGCTTCATGACCACCTTCTCGTTGCGCCACCTCGGCGGCCCGACATCACTCATCACCTACGGCGGGGTCCGCTTCCTGACCGACCCGACGTTCGACCCGCCGGGGGAGTACCCGATGCGCGGCCGCGTGCTCACGAAGACGACCGGCTCGCTCACGACGCCCGCCGAGGTCGGCGCCGTGGACGCGGTGCTGCTGTCGCACGACCAGCACTCGGACAACCTCGACCGCGCCGGCCGCGAGTACGTCGCGACCGCGCCGCTGGTGCTCACCACGCCCTCCGGCGCCGAGCGGCTGGGCGGCCCGGCGCGGGCGTTGCCGAACTGGGAGCACGTGGACGTCGGGGGCGTGCGCGTGACCGGGATGCCGGCGCTGCACGGACCCGAGGGCGCCGAGGCCAACGTCGGTGAGGTGACGGGGTTCCTGCTCTCGTCGGACGGCCTGCCGGCCGTCTACGTCAGTGGGGACAACGCTTCGCTGGCGCGCGTGCGCGCGATCGCGGGCCGCGTCGGCCCGGTGCCGATCGCGGTGCTGTTCGCGGGCGCGGCGCGCACGCCGCTGATCGACGACTTCCTCACCATGCCGAGCGACGTCGCCGCCCAAGCCGCGGAGGTGCTGGGCGCCGAACACGTGGTCCCGCTGCACTTCGAGGGCTGGGCGCACTTCACGCAGGGCCCGGACACGCTCGAAGAAGCTTTCGCCGGTAAGGGAATGCGGCTGCACCTGCTCAAGCCGGGTGAGGAGGTCAGCCTCGGCTGAATGTCGTGCGCGAGCCGTACGTCACCGGGGGCGCCGGAGAGCAGGGGTGCTCGGTCAGCGCCTCCTGTACGCGGTGCCCCGACACGCTCGAAGAAGCCTTCGTCGGCAAGGGCATCCGATTGCACCCGTTCAAGCCGGGTGAGGCGGTCAGCCTCAGCTCAACGTCGTGCGCGCGAGGGCAACCGCACCGAGCGCGACCGCCTTCGCGCCACCCCGGGCCAGCCGCACGTCAACGGGGGCGCCGGACAGCAGGGGGTGCGCCACGAGCGCCTCCTGCATCGGCTTCTCCAGCAGCGCCCACGAGTTCGTGACCGAGCCGCCCACCACGGCGGTCGCGATGCCGAGCAGGCCGCACGCGTGGGTGATGGCCTCGCCGAGGAAGCGGCCCGCGTCGGTGAACACGGTCAGCGCGGCCTCGTCACCGGCCAAGGCGGCTTCCGCGACGGCCTCGGCGGGCTGGACCACGCCCGTCGCCTCGGTGTAGCGCCGCGCCAGTGACCGGCCCGACGCGTAGGCCTCCAGGTGACCCGTCTGCCCGCAGGTGCAGGGCGCGGGCCCGTAGGTGCCGACGTGGCCGATCTCGCCGGCGCCCGTGCCGCCGCCGTGCAGCAGGGTGCCGTCCACGTACAGCGCGCCGCCGACGCCCGTGCCCAGCGCGACGCCGAGCACGTGCCGGTCCTCATGGGACAGTTCGCCGAGCAGGAACGCGTTCACGTCGTTCTCCGTGATCACGGGGACCCGGCCGAGGCGAGCGGAGAGCTGCGCGTTCACGGCCGTGCCCGCCCAGCCCGTGAACGAGTCGCCGGTGACCACGATCGTGCCGCTCTGCGGCTCGACGACCCCGGCCGCGCCGACGCCGACGCCTGCCAACCCGTCGGGCGCCAGCGAGGTCACCAAGGCCGCCGCCCGGTCGAGGATCGCCGCCCCACCGAGGTGCGCTCCCGAGTCGGCCGAGGCCGACGCCAGCTCTCGGCCGTCGGCGTCGCACACGACCACCAGCGTTTTCGACCCGCCGATGTCGACCCCGGCCCACAGTTCGCTCACGCCGCGGGGTCCACGTCCGCCAGCGCCTCGCGGCGGCCCCGCTGCACCGCGGGATCCGGCACGGGCGACGAAAGCAGCAACGCCTGCGTGTACGGGTGCGAGGGCTCCCGCAGCACCTGCGCGACGGGCCCCTGTTCCACCAGCTCACCGCCGCGCAGCACGGCCACGCGGTCGCACAGGCTGTCGACCACCGCGAGGTCGTGGCTCACGAACAGGCAGCCGAACCCGAACTCCTCGTGCAGCCGCTTGAACACGTCCAGCACCACGGCCTGCACCGACACGTCGAGCGCACTGGTCGGTTCGTCGGCGATCAGCAACTTCGGCCCGAGCACGAGCGCTCGAGCGAGGCTCACGCGCTGGCGCTGCCCGCCGGACAGCTCGTGGCCGTAGCGCTCCAGCAGCGCCTCCGGCAGCTCGACCGCGTCAAGTAGCTCCCGCACGCGGCGCTGCCGTTCGGCGCGCCCGGCCGAGGTGTGCATGACCAGCGGTTCGGCCACCGTCTGGCTCACGGTCATCCGCGGGTCGAGCGAAGACGCCGGGTCCTGGAACACCGCGCCGATCTGCCGCCGCACCGCCCGCGCCGCGCGGCCGGTGCCCCGCGGCAGCGGACCGCCGAGCACCTCAACCCGGCCGGATTTCGGCGTCACGAGGCCCAGAGCGCAGTTGCCCAGTGTCGTCTTGCCCGAGCCCGACTCGCCGACCAGCCCGAGGATCTCGCCCGGACCGACGGTCAGCGACACCGAGTCGAGGGCCCGCTTTCCGCCGTACTCCACGACGATGTCGTGCAACGACAGCACCGGCGTCTCCGGCTGGGCGGCCGCTTCGCCGTGCTCGGCCGCGCCCAGCCGAGGCACGGCGGCCAGCAGTTCTCGCGTGTACGCGGCCTGCGGCGAAGCGAACAACTCGGCCGTGGCCGCCTCCTCCACGAGCTGTCCCGAGCGCAGCACGAGCACGCGGTCGGCGACGTCGGCCACCACACCCATGTTGTGTGTGATCAGCAGCGTCGCGGTGCCCTCGGTCTCGCGGATGTCCCGCAGCAGGTCGAGGATCTGCTGCTGCACGGTCACGTCCAGCGCCGTCGTCGGCTCGTCGGCGATGATCAGCCGCGGGTTGGCCGCCAGCGCGATCGCGATCATCACGCGCTGGCGCAGCCCACCGGAGAGCTCATGCGGGTACTGCTTCAGCCGCGCCGCCGGCTCCGGCACGCCGACGCGGTCGAGCAGCTCGACGCACCGCGGGAAGTAGTGCTTGTGCCGCCGCCGTTCGGGATCGTGGTTGCGGATCGCCTCGGCGAGCTGGAAGCCGATGCGCAGCAAGGGATTCAGGGCCGTCATCGGCTCCTGGAACACCATGCCGGCGCCTTGCCCGCGCAGCTTCCGCAGCTCTTCGCCGGTCAGCCCGAGCACGTTCTGCCCGGCCAGCTCGATCGAACCCGTGACCGAGGCCGACGCCGGCAGCAGGCCGAGCACCGCGAGCGCGGCCGTGCTCTTGCCCGAGCCCGACTCACCGACCACGGCCACGATCTCGCCGGGCGCCACCGTCAGCGAAAGCCCGTCGACGGCCGGGCCACCGTCCCCATAGGACACCCGCAGGTCGCGGATGTCCAGCACTGCCTCGCTCATCGCCGTCCCTTCACCGCGAACGCGTCGCGCAGTCCGTCGCCGAGGAAGTTGATCGCGCACACCACGACCACGATCGCGATTCCGGGCGGCAGGATCAGCCACCACGCACCGTCGAACGTGTAGGTGATGCCCTTCGACAACATGGCGCCCCAGTCGGTGTCCGGCGCGGGCACGCCGAGACCGAGGAAGCTCACGTAGGCCACGAGCAGGATGGCGTCGGCGATCTGGAAGGTCGCGTTCACCACCACCGTGCCGATGGCGTTGGGGATCACGTGCCGGAACACCACCCGCGTGCGGCTCGCGCCGAGCACGGTGATCGCGCGGATGTAGTCGCGCTCGCGCAGGCTCACGGTCTCCGCGCGCATCAGCCGCGCCGGCACGAGCCACGACACGCAGCCGATGATCAGCGCCAGCACCCCGACGCTCGGTGTGACCAAGGTGGCCGCCACCAGCAGCAGGAACAGCGCGGGAATGGCGACACCGGTGTCGACCACGCGCATGAGCACCGTGTCGAGCCAGCCGCCGGTGTAGCCGGCGAGCGCGCCCCACACCGCGCCGATCGCGGTGGCGATGAGCCCGGCCAGCACGCCGATGATCAGCGACGTCCGCCCGGCCACCATGAGCCGGCCGAGCACGTCGTAGCCGAGGTCGTCGGTGCCGAGCAGGTGCCCGCCACCCGGCCCGAGCCGCGCGGCGCCGAGGTCGGTGTGCGACTGGTCCGTGCCGTAGAGCAGCGGGCCGAAGAAGCAGAACAGGATGACCAGCAGCAACAGGATCGCGCCGAGGAGCGCAGTGCGCCGTGCGAACACTCGCGAAAGGACGGTCACGACCGCGCTCCCTTCACCCGCACCCGCGGGTCGATCACGAGCTGAACCACGTCCGCGAGCAGCGAACCGAGCACGGTCGCCACGGCGATGATCAGCACCACCCCGAGCAGCACGGGGAAATCGGCGTTGCGCGCGGCCGTCCAGAACAGCAGTCCGACGCCGGGGTAGTTGAACATCGACTCGACCACCAGCGAACCGCTGAACACCACCGGCACGTAGTAACCGAGCATCGACACCACCGAGGTCAGCGAGTTCGGCCACACGTGCCGCCAGATGATGGTGCGCTCCGGCGTGCCCTTCGCCCGTGCGGTGCGCACGTAGTCCTCGGCGAGATTGTCCAGAGTGGACGCCCGCATGTACCGGCTGAACGCGGCCAGCGCCGCCCCCATCCCCGCGACCACCGGCAGAACCAGCGACCCGGGTTGCGACAGCAGCTCGCCGATCGTCTCACCCTGCGCGGCCTGTGCCGGGAACCAGGGCAGGACCTGCGCGAACACGATGATCAGCACCAGTGACAGGAAGAACACCGGAGTCGCGTAGAGCAGGAACGTGACACCGGTGGTCACGTGGTCGGCGGCTTTCCCGCGCCGCACGGCCTGCCACACGCCCACGGGCAGCGCGACCACGATCGCCAGCAGGGTCGAGATCGCGGTGAGCAGCAGTGTTTTCGGCACGCGCTCTTCGAGCAGCGTCGACACCGGCGAGTTCTGCGTGTACGAGTCGCCGAGGTCGCCGTGCAGCAGGCGCACCAGGTAGTCCCAGTACTGCACGGGCAGCGGCTGGTCGAAGCCCTGGGCCTTGTTGAACGCGTCGATCTGCTCCTGCGTGGCCTTCAGTCCGAGCACACCGCGCGCCGGGCCACCGGGCAGCAGGTGCAGCAGCACGAACGTGACCACGGTGACCAGCAGCACCACGACCACGGCCAGCACGAGCCGCTTGACGATGTAGCGGGTCATGTCCTCACCTCGTCCAGTACCAGCGCTGCGGCAGCAGCCCGGCCAACGGGTCCTGGGTCATCCCGCGCAGCGCGGTGTCGATCGCCGACACCTGGTACGGCGGGTTGGGCAGCCAGAGCACGGGCAGCTGTTCGGCCAGGTGGGCGCTGTAGTCGAGCATCGACTGCGTGCCCGTTGCCCGGTTCGTGGCGGTGATCAGCTCGTCGGTCCGCTTGTCCGAGTAGCTGCCGAAGTTCGTGCCGGCGTCGGTGGCGAACAGGTCCTCGCCGCTGGGGTTGGCGGGGAAGTACCAGCTGCCCTGCGTGCCGAAGTACGACAGCTGCCACGAGCACGACGGCTCTTGTGGCTTGCACGCCGTGCCGTTGGCCAGCACGGTGTTCAGGGGCTGCGCGTTGATCTTCATCTCGACGCCGATCTTCGACAGCTCCGAGCGCAGCTCCTGCATCGTGCCGTCGGTCTCGTCGGAGCCCGACTCGGTCAGCATGGTGAGCGAGAGCCGGGTGCCTTTGTCGACTCCGGCACCGCATTGGGCTGGGCCGGAGCCGGGCGAGGCGCAGGCCAGCACGCCGTCGGAGCCGGGTGCCCAGCCGTGGTCGGTGAGCAGCTTGCGGGCCGCAGTGAGGTCGAACGGGTACGGGTTGGTCTTCTGCCGCGCAGACAGGTACTTCACGTCGTTGTCCTGCGGCACCGGGCCGTAGTCGACGCGGGCCGTGCCGCGCCAGATCACCTTCGTGATGGCGTCCTGGTCCACAGCGTGCTGCAGGGCCTGGCGCACGTACAGCTGCTTGAACGCCGCGCCCAGCTGCGGGTTGTTGAAGTTGAACGGCGAGTACGTGATCGACCAGCCGTTCCACGGTTCGACCCGGTAGCCCTGCGCCTCCAGTTTCGGGCGCTGGCCGAGGTTCGTGGTCGGCACGTAGCCGTAGTCGACGCCGCCGGCGCGCAGCACGTTGTACTCGGCCGAGGAACTGGTGAAGGTCAGGAACTGCACGGTGTCGAGCTTCGCCGCGTCCGGGCCGGTGTACTTCGGGTTCTTGGTCAGGGTGACCTGGCCCGACGCGGTGAACCCGCCGAGCGTGAACGGCCCGTTCACGACCTTCCACAGTGGATTCGTCGAGTAAGTGCCGAGCTGCTTCGCCTGGCCTACCAGGAAATCGAACACCTGCTTGGCGCCGGCCGGGTCGCGGTCGAAGTCGCCTACCGGGCCTGAAGCGCTGGTGCGGTCCCACGCCTTCTGCGGCATCGGCACCACCAGGCTGAGCTGGTTGGCCGTGAACCAGTCGGCGTTGTACGGCTTGTCGAGGGTCAGCGTGAACGTGTGGTCGTCGACCGTGCGGAAGGCCTTGATGTTGTCGGGCATCAGGCCTTCGGAGTACTTGCCCCAGTTGTCCTTGCCCGCGCGCAGCAGGTTGAGCCAGAACTCGACGTCGCGGCTGGTCAGCGGATCGCCGGTCGACCACGTGAGCGGCTTGAGCGTGATCGTCACGGTCGAGCCGTCGGCGGAGTAGCTCGGCGGGTTCGCTGCGCTGGAGGGGTCGTCGAGCGTGACCGAGCCCGAGCTGCCGTCGTAGTTGTACAGCGGCACGTACAGCTCGTTGCGGACGACGCCGTTGTAGCTCGCGCCGTAGCCGGGGATCGAGATCGGCAGAATCCAGTTGGGGGTCGCCGACGGGGGCAGCGCGAACCGCGCCGTGCCGCCGGTCACCGCCTTGCCCGTGCCGCCGCCGTGCTGCTCGCGGCTCGTCGCGCAGCCGGAGAGCGCCAGCGCGGCGGCGAGCGTGACCCCGAGCGCGGCGCGCCACCGGTGTCGAGCCATCCGCATCACTTTCAACATCCTTGGTGTAAGTCGATACCGAGGGTCTGTGCGTGTTCTTGGTTGCCGTGTAATGTCGCACGGGCGTTGGAAATTGCCAAGAGGTGATTTCGAGAGCAAGTATCCGGACAGTTACATCAGACTTGAAGTAAGTAGGTGACGGCCGTGGCGCAGGATCCTGCCGGTCTGCTGCGGCTGCTGTGGCTCGTCGCCCACGAGCACGCCGTGTCGAGGATGGACCTCGCGCGGGTGCTCGGCCTGCCGCAGTCCACGGTGTCCGTGCGCACGCAGGCGCTGATCTCCGCCGGGGTGCTCGCCGAAACCGGCGAGGGCAGCTCGGGCGGTGGCCGGCGTCCGAAGCTGCTGTCCGTGAACGCGGGGTTCGGGCACGTGTGGGCGGCCGACGTCGGTTCGCAGCACGTGCGCATCGGCGCCCTCGACATCGCGGGCAATCTGCTGCACGTGGCCGAGCGGCCGCTGGACATCGGCGGCGAGCCGGTGCGGGTCGTTGCGGCGCTCGTGGAAGCCGTGCGGGAAGTCGCGGCCGAGACGGCGGGTCCGGGCCGGTTGCTCGGCATCGGGGTGGCGTTCCCCGGTCCGGTCGACGTCGGCGCGGGCACGATCACGCTGCCCTCGCGCATGCCGGGCTGGCGGGGGTTCGCGGTGCGCGAAGCCCTGCGCGAGCACTTCGACGTGCCGGTGGCGGTGGACAACGACGCGAACCTGCTGGCACTGGGCGAATCCGTGGCCGGGCCGCCGGGGCGAACGCTGCTCGTGGTGAAGGCGGGCACGGGCATCGGCTCGGGCCTGGTGGTGATGGGCCGGCTCTTCCGCGGCCGCGCCGGAGTCGCGGGCGACATCAGCCACGTGCGGGTGCCCGCGGCCGGGGATCGGCCGTGCACGTGCGGAAACCGCGGCTGCCTGGAGACGGTGGCGAGCGGTGCCGCGCTCGTGGCGCAGCTGCGCGAGCAGGGCGTGGCCGTCGGCAGCACAGCGGAGGTCATGGCGACGGCGGAGGACGGGCACCCCGCCGCGACCACCGCCGTGCGGCGCGCGGGCCTGCAGCTGGGCGAGGTGCTGGCCACGGTGGTGAACTTCGGCAACCCCGACGAGGTGCTGCTCGGCGGTGCGCTGTCGGGTTCGGAGGCGTTCGTGGCGGCCGTGCGCGGCGCGTTGTACGAACGCTGTCTCCCCCTGGCCACGAGGGAGCTGCGCATCGATCGGGTGCGTTTCGGCCCGGACGCCGGGCTTTACGGCGCGGGCGCGCTGGTGCTGGACGAGGTCTTCGACGAAGCGATACGGAGCAAGCGATGACGAAGGTGCGGATCGGGATCACGGGGATCGCCATCGAGTCGAGCACGTTTTCTCCCCACCGGTCGACCGTGGCCGATTTCCACGTGACCCGGGGCGAGGAACTGCTGGCGCGCTACCCGTTCCTGGGGAAGAACCGTCCTTCGTGGACGGACGAGGTCGAGTGGGTGCCGCTCGTGCACGCCCGCTCGCTGCCCGGCGGGGCGGTCACCGAAGCCGCCTACGCCGAGCTGTCCGGCGAGATCCTCGACCGCGTGGGGGCGGCCGAGGATCTCGGCGGGTTGTTCTTCGACATCCACGGCGCGATGAGCGTGGTCGGCCGCACCGACGTGGAAGCCGAGCTCGCCACGCAGATCCGTTCTCTCCTCGGCCCCGACGTGCTGATCTCGGCGTCGATGGACCTGCACGGCAACGTCTCGCGTGAGCTGGCCACGGCGCTGGACCTGATCACCTGCTACCGCAAGGCCCCGCACACCGACGCGTGGGACACGCGCGAGCGCGCCGCCCGCAACCTCGCCGCGCGGCTGCGCAGCGGGGGCAAGCCGAAGAAGGCCTGGGTGCAGGTGCCGGTGCTGCTGCCGGGGGAGAAGACCAGCACGCGGCTGGAGCCGGCTCGAAGCATCTACGCCGCGGTCGACGAGGTCGAAGCGCTCGACGGGGTGCTCGACGCCGCCATCTGGGTCGGTTACGCCTGGGCCGACGAACCCCGGTGCCAGGCCGCCGTGGTCGTGAGCGGGGACGACGAAGACGTGCTGGTGCGTGAAGCCGAGCGGCTGGCGAAGTCCTATTGGGACGCTCGGCGCGACTTCGCGTTCGTCGCGCCCACCGGCACGCTGCCCGAATGCCTGGAGCAGGCCGTAGCCTCGACGGCCCGGCCGTATTTCGTCAGCGACTCCGGCGACAACCCGACCGCCGGGGGTGCAGGGGACACGTCCTGGAGCCTCGACGTCCTGCTGCGCACACCGTCCGTCGTGGACTCATCGCTCACCACGCTCTACGCGGCGATCGTCGACCCCGAAGCCGTCGCCACGGCCGTCGAAGCGGGCGCCGGCGCGACGGTTTCCGTCGAGCTGGGCGGGAAAGTCGACTCCGGACCCCACGGCCCGGTGCCGGTGACCGCGCGCGTCGAGGCGATCGACACCGCGGACCCGGTCGCCGGGACCGCGGTGGTGTTCGGCGTCGGCGGGCTGCGCGTGATCGTCACCGCGCGCCGCAAGCCCTACCACCTCGAGTCGGATTTTCTCGCGCTCGGCCTCCGGCCGCGCGAAGCCGACGTGGTGATCGTGAAGATCGGCTACCTGGAGCCGGAACTGTACGACATGGCGGCCGACTGGCTGCTCGCCCTCACGCCCGGGGGCGTCGACCAAGACCTGCTGCGCCTCGGGCACGCCGGGATCGAGCGGCCGATGTTCCCGTTCGACGCGGAGATGGCGGACCCGCCGTTGAAGCCTGAGCTGCTCTGAGTGCCAAGGCCGTCAAGGCGCCGTAGGCCAGGTGGTCGAGCCACTGCGGCCCGCGCGGCAACGCGCGGATCGCCGGGTGACGCCGGCCGACGATCTCCAGGTCGAGCAGTGCGATCGCCGCGCCGGCGGCCACCCCCTCGCGCACTGTCAGGGGGCGCCGACGGCCCACATAGGCGAGCGCGGCCGTCCAGCCGGCCGGCACGAGGCCGTGGACCAGGGCGCCGCGCACGAGCCCGGCCTTGCCACCCGGCACCAGCGTGCCCGCCGCCCGTGTCGCCGCCAGCGGATCACCACGCGTGATCACCGCGTGCAGGGTCGACGGCAGTCCGCTGCCGGTCGCTGCCACTGTCCATGCCTTGACCACACGATTCACTCCGTCAGTATGCCTCAGGGGTTGACATGCAGTCATCTGCCTGCCTAACTTAGGGTGTGCAATCGGAGCTGGACGGGATTTTTCTGGACAAGGTATTCAAGGCGCTGGCCGACCCGACCAGGCGTTACCTGCTCGACCAGCTGCACGAGGACAACGGGCAGACGCTGGGCGAGCTCTGCGCTCGCCTGGACATGACGCGCCAGACGGTGACACAGCACCTGTCCGTCCTCGAAGCAGCGAACCTGGTCAGCACGGTGCGCCGTGGCCGCGAGAAGCTGCATTACCTCAATCCGGTGCCGTTGCACGAGATGCAGGAACGCTGGGTGGACAAGTTCGAGCGCCCCCGGCTGCGCGCGCTGAGCGCCGTCAAACGCCGAGCAGAGGAAGCCATGACCGACAAGCCGAGTTATGTGTACGTCACCTACATCGAGAGCACGCCCGAAAAGGTGTGGGAGGCGCTCACCAGTGCCGAGCTCACCGGGCAGTTCTGGGGCCACCGCAACGAATCCGACTGGCAGGTCGGCTCACGCTGGGAGCACGTGCGGCTCGACGGCTCCGGCATCGCCGACGTCTACGGCGACGTGCTCGAGGCCGTGCCGCCGAAGCGGCTCGTCACCAGCTGGTACGACGTGGGCAACCCGGAGATCCCGCCGTCCCGCGCGACCTTCGACATCGAGCAGTACCAGGACATCGTGCGGCTCACCGTGACCCACGAGGACCTGCCGGACACGCAGGCGAAGCGCGACGTCGGCCGCGGCTGGCCCGCGGTGCTGGCGAACCTCAAGTCGCTGCTGGAAACCGGGCACGTCATGCCGCAGCAGCCGTGGACCATGCCCTGACTATTTGTCGACACCCTCGTACGTGCCCCGCGTGAAGCGCTTCGAGAAGACGAAGTAGACGATCGCCACCGGCAGCGTCATCAGCAACGCGGCGGCGAGCTTGAGCGGGAACTGGTTTCCTTGCCCGAGCTCGCCGGACACGAGTGAGGCGACGCCGGTGGTGAGCGTGTTCAGCGCCGGGTCCTGCCGAGACACGATGTAGTGCGGCAGCTCGTTCCAGGACCCCTGGAAGGCCAGGATCGTCATGGTGATGAGTGCCGGCTTCGACATCGGCAGCACCACGGACCAGAACGTGCGCAGCGGTCCGGCGCCGTCGATGCGCGCGGCCTCTTCGACGCTGATCGGCACGCTCTCGAAGAACTGCTTCATGATGAACACGCCCGACGCGTCGGCCAGCAGCGGGATGATCATCGCCGCGTAGGTGTCGTACATGCCGAACTGGTTGAGCACCAGGAACTTCGGGATGAGCAGCACCACGCTCGGCACGGCCAGCACCGCGATCACCGCGCCGAAGACCGCCGACCGGCCGCGGAAGCGCAGCCGGGCCAGCGCGTAGCCGGCCATCGAGTTGAACACGACCCGGCCGACGGTGATCGACACCGAGACGAAGATCGAGTTCAGCGCCCAGCGCGGGAAGTCCTGCTGCGCGAGCGTGCCGAACACGGCCACGGACCACTCGTGCGGCCACGGGGTGAGCGGGTGGGCCGTGGCGTCGGCGTCGGTCTTGAACGCCGTGGCCAGCTGGATCAGGAAGGGGTAGATGTAGGCGACGGCGACCAACAGCAGTACGCCGAGGCCCAGCCAGCGCAGGGATCCACGTCGCTTCACCGGCGCCTCCTCTTCCCGTCCTTTTCCCGCAGCAGCCACCGCTGCCCGAGCGTGAGCACCACGATCACCAGGAACAGCAGGAACGCGATCGCCGAGCCCTGGCCCCACTGCTTGCCGATGAACGACGTCGAGTAGGAGAGGTACGCGGGCGTGAGCGTGGTGTTGGCGGGGGCGCCGCGGCTGAGCACGTAGATCTGGTCGAAGACCTGCCAGGTGCCGATCAGGCCGAGGGTGAGCACGAGGAACAACGTCGGGCGCAGCTGCGGCAGGGTCACCCGCCAGAAGCGCTGCCACGCGTTGGCGCCGTCGATCAGCGCGGCTTCGTCGATGCCCGGCGGGAGGTTCTGCAGCGCCGCGTAGAACATCAGCATGAAGCCGCCGGTGGTCGTCCACACCACGAGCACGATGATCGAGCACATCGCCACGCTCGGGCCCGAGAGCCATTCCCACCAGGACAGTCCGAGGAACCCATGGGACGTCAGGGATTGTGGGTTCGGCGGTACCCCGAGTCCGTTGAGGATGATCTGGAACAGCCCGCGCGGGTCGGCGAACCAGCTGGGACCGTCGACTCCGAACAGTTTCAGCGCGGCGTTCACCGTGCCGGTGCTGGAGAAGAGGAACAGGAACACCACCGAGATCGCGACGGAACTGGTCACGGTGGGGAAGTAGAACGCGGTGCGGAAGAACTGCTTGCCCTTGAGCCGGCGCTGGTTGAGCACCATCGCGAGGAACAGGGCGAGCGCCGTCTGCAGCGGCACCACGAACAGCACGAAGTAGCCGTTGTTGCGGATGCTCGTGGCGAAGTTGCGTTGCGTGAGGCCGGGTTCGGTGAGCAGCGCGGTGTAGTTGTCGCCGCCGACGAAGTGGACGCGCGAGGAGAACGGGCTGCCGTTGCCGGTCCAGTCGCTCACGCTCACCCACAGCGCCATCAGGATGGGCAGCACGAAGAAGAGGCCGAGCACCACCAGCGTCGGCGCGAGGAACAGCCAGCCCACCCGGCCTTCGCGGCGGCTCGGGCCCGCGCCCCGCCGCGCCGGGGATGGAGGCGCGGCGGGGGTGCCGGCGCTGAGCAGGGTTGTCATGCCCGGCTCACTGACCGAGCGCGGCGGTGGTGTTGGTCTGCAGCTGCTGCAGGATGTGCTTCGGGTCCGCGCCGGGCAGCTGCTGGATCTGGGCGTCGAAGTCGGTGAGCACCGGGTCCATCTTCGTGAGCGTCACCGGTCCGTGGGCCGAGTCGGCGCCGGCGAGGAACGCGGCCTGCTGCGGGAACTGCTGCTGGTATTGCGCACGCGCCGACTGCCGCGAGGGCATCACGCCGAACGTCTTGGCGAACGCCAGTTCCTGCGCCGGCTGCATCAAGGAGTCCACGAGCTGCTTGGCCTGGTCCTGGAACTTGCTCTTGGCCGCGATGCCCCAGCACTGCGTGAACGACAGCGTGCCCGCGCCCGCCGGACCGGCCGGTAGCGGCACGACCTGGTACTTCACGTTCGGGTAGTCCTTGGTCATCCCGCCGACCATCCAGTTGCCGTCGATGCTCATCGCGGCCTTGCCCTGGCCGAAGGCCTCGCCCGAGTCGCCCGCGCCGATCTGCTTCGGGTACTTCGCGACGCCGGATGCGAGCAGGTCACGCACGTACGTCAGTGCCTGCAGGTTCTGGGGCGTGTCGGCTGTGGCCTTCTTCTGGTCGGCGTCGAGCGGCCAGCCGCCGGCCTGCACCAGGAACGCCCCGACGCGGTCGCGGGTGTCGTTGAACACGAGCCCGGTGTGCCCGCCGGTGGTGAGCTTCCGGGCGACGGCCTTGAGCTGGTCCCAGTTCTTCGGGAGGTCCTTGTCGGTCAGGCCCGCCGCGGTCCACTGGTCGGTGTTGATCGCCAGCGCCAGCGTGGAGAAGTCCTTGGGGACGCAGTAGAGCTTGCCGTCCTTGGTGAACGTGGTGCGCAGCGTCGGGTACAGATCGTCCTTGTAGGACACCGAATCGCCGTACGGGACCATTTCGTCGGCGTAACCCTGGAACTTCGTGGCGTCCACGGCGAACACGTCGGGCGGGCTGCCGGCGGCGAAGCCCTGGCTCAGCTGCTGCGGCAAGTCGTTGGCGCCGATCACCTGCACCTTCGAGCCGCCGGAGCCGGCCGCCCACTTCGCCGCGGCGTCCTGCACCGCGGTGAGCTCGGCGCCGCCGCTGGAGGCGATCATCAGCTTGAGCTGGGCGGGGCCGGACTGCTGGGTCGCGGGCGCCGTCGAGTCGTCGAAGCCGCTGCCGCACGCGGTGAGCGTGAGCAGCAGGCCGGCGGTGACGACGGCCGTGCGGGGGTGACGCATCGATCCTCCTTGATCGTGCCGGTGGGGAGTCAGGTCGTGCGCAGCACGAGCCGGGGGGCGAGCAGGGTCGAGGTGGGTTCAGGGCCGGCTGTGCCGCGCAGGGTCGCGCGAAGCCGGCGCACGCATTCGGCCGCGACTTCGGCGATCGGCTGGGCGATCGAACTGAGACCGAGCACGGCGGCGGTGGGGGTGTCGTCGAAGCCGATCACCGACGTGTCGGCGCCGGGTCGCAGGCCGCGTTCCCGCAGTTCGCCGACCACGCCGAGGGCGAGGGAGTCACTGGCGCACACGAACGCGGTGGGCGCGATCGGCTCGTCGAGCAGCCGGGCGGCGGCCGATCGCCCGCCCTCCACGCCGTCGAACACGGCGATCTGCGGCCGGTCGGCCAGGCCCGCCGCGGCGAGGCCCGCTTCCCAGCCGGCGCGCCGGTCGTCGCCGGTCTCCGAGCCGGCGGGCCAGCCGACGAACGCGATGCGGCGGTGGCCCTGGCGCACCAGGTGGTCGGTGGCCAGGCGCGTGCCGCGCGCGCCGTCGACGTCGACCCAGCCGTGCGCCTGCTCGGCACCCCACGGCCGGCCGAAGGTGACGAACGGCAGTTCGCGCTCCTTGAGCCAGCGGGTGCGCAGGTCGTCGTGGTGGGTGTGGGTGAGCACGAAACCGTCGACACCGACGGAGGCGATGAGATCGGCGTACGCGCGCGTCTCGGCTTCGTCGTCGGCGGCGGTGAAGAGCATGATCCGGTGGTCGTACTCCTCGGCCGTGGCCGTGAGCGAGTGCAGGAACTGGTCGAGGACCACGCCGCTCACGCCGTTGCCGACGGGCGCGATGCGCAGGCCGATGATCTGCGAGCGCGCGGTGCGCAGCTGGCGGGCCGCGGTGGACGGGCGGTACCCGAGGCGGTCGATGGCCTCCAGCACGCGTTCGCGGGTCTCCGGGCTCACGAGCTCGGGGGAGTTGATCACGTTCGACACGGTCTGGCGCGAGACGGCGGCGGCCTGCGCGACCGAGTTCAGCGTGGCTCGTTGAGCCATCACCGCCACCTCCTGCGTTTCCGTGGTTGTCCGGGTTTGCCCGTCGGTTTGAACGTTCAACCTGGCGGCTACTCTGAACGTTGGCCACTGACCTGTCAAGACTTCGAACGAACTTGACACGAAGCCGGTTTGATCGATCCAATCGAGGGACACCCGACCCCACCGGAGGACGTTCCATGCAGCCCCTGCTCCACGACCTCGCGATCGCCCTGCGTGCGCCCACCGTCGTCCTTTCCGGGCGCGACGGGCAGATCCGCGGCAACGGCACGCAGGGTCTGCTGCACGGTGACCTGCGGTTGGTGAGCGAGGCGGTGGTGACCGTCGACGGGCACGAGCCCGAGCCGATCGGGTTCGAGGAGCCGGCGGCCGACCGCGGCACGTTCACCGGGCTGCTGCGCCACCTCGGTGACCCCGGCCCGGACCCGACGGTGTGGCTGCGCCGCCACCGCCACGTCACCGCGAGCGGGGTGACGGAGGAGCTGGAGCTGGTGTCGTCGGCCGCCGAGGCGGTGGAGTGCGTGGTGGAGCTGGCGCTGGCGGCCGATTTCGCGTCGATCGAAGTGATCAAGTCGGGTGACACGGGCGTTTTGGTGCCGCCCGTGCGGGTCGACGGCGGGGTGCGCTGGACCCAGGGGCTGGTCGGGGCCGCGGTCGCCACCGACGGCGGGACCACTGTGGACGGTGCCCGCGTGCTGGTGAAGTGGCGGGTTCGGGTGGAGGACCGCGTTTCGCTGCATTGGACGCTGACCGCCACGGACCCGGAAGCGCCGTTCGTGCCGGGCTCGTCCGGGTCGCTGCCGCGGCCGGTGGTGGAGGCCGACGACCGCCGGTTCACCGCGCTGCTGAACCGCTCGCTCGACGACCTCGACGCGCTGCTGCTGGCCGAACGCGAGCACCCGGGCGACGTGTTCGCCGGCGCGGGCGCGCCGTGGTTCTTCACCCTCTTCGGCCGCGACAGCCTGTGGGCGGCGCGCCTGGCGTTGCCGCTGTCGCTTTCGTTGGCGGGCGGCACTCTGCGCACGCTCGCGCGCGCCCAGGGCGAACGCCACGACCCCGCGACCGGCGAGGCCCCCGGCAAGATCCTGCACGAGCGTCGCCGCACCGGCTTCGAGGTGCACGGCATGTCGCTGCCCGCGCGCTACTACGGCACGGTCGACGCGACGGCGTTGTGGGTCGGCCTGCTCCACGACGCTTGGCGCTGGGGCCTGCCCGAGGCCGAGGTGCGCGCGCTGCTGCCCAACCTGCGCGCCGCGTTGCACTGGATCACCGGCCTGTCCGACACCGACGGCGACGGCTTCGCGGAATACCTCGACGAAAGCGGCCGCGGCCTGGCCAACCAGGGCTGGAAGGACTCGGGCGACGCCGTGCGCTTCGCCGACGGCACGATCGCCAAACCGCCCGTCGCGCTCACCGAGGTGCAGGGGTACCAATACGAGGCCGCCGTGCGGGCCGCCGAACTGCTGACCGCTCTCGGGGAACCGGCGGACGGTCTGCTCACCTGGGCCGCGGCTTTGCGTTCACGGTTCCGCTCCTCCTTCTGGGTGTCCACTTCGGACGGCCACTTCCCGGCCCTGGCCCTGGACGGGGCCAAACAGCCGGTGGATTCGTTGACGAGCAACATCGGGCACCTGCTGGGCACCGGCATCCTGGACGCGGCGGAGAGTTCTTCGGTCGGCTCGCTCCTGCTCGGCCCTTCCCTGGCGGCGGGCTTCGGCCTCCGCACGATGTCCTCGGGTTCCGGCGGCTACTCGCCTCTCAGCTACCACTGCGGCTCCGTCTGGCCCCACGACACGGCGGTTGTTGTCCGCGGCCTGCACCTTTCGGGGCAGTCCGCGCTCGCCGCGTCGTTGGGTGGGCAGCTCGTCTCGGCCGCTTCCGCTTTCGGGTATCGGCTGCCGGAGCTCTTTTCGGGCTACGGCTCGGACGAGGTGTCCTCGCCTTTGCCCTACCCCGCCTCCTGCCGCCCGCAGGCATGGGCGGCCGCGTCCGCGGTGACGCTGCTGGTCACGTTCCTGGGTCTGCACGTCGACGTGCCCGCGGGCGTGGTGACGCTGGCCCCGCCCAGCCCCAGCCCGGTGGGCGCCCTGCGCGTGACGGGCCTGCCGCTGGCTGGGGGCACGTTGTCGGTCACGGTGGCCGCTGATGGGACGGTGACGGACGTGCAGCTTCCCCCCGGCCTGCGGCTCGGTGTCACCGGTTGAGCACCATCCGCTCCACGACAGTCCACGTCGTGGTCGTCAGCAGGTACAGCGAAGCGGCCAGGGGAACAAAAGCGGTGACCGCCACTGTTCCATAAGGCAGGAGACGCAGGAACCGGCCGCCGGGGGCCGTGAGGTCGCGCCGGCGGTCTTGCCAGCGGATCGAGAAGAACGCCACCACGGCGAGCAGGCCGGCCACCACGAGCACCACCGGGGCGGCCGCCAGGCCGTGGGCGCCGAGGGCCACGCCGAAGAGGGTGCTGCCGAGCAGGGCGTTCGGGGTGCCGGCGATCACGGCCGTGCTGAAGAGGTGGTACATCACCCAGAAGAAGGGCAGCTGGGCGAGCATCGGCAGGCAGCCGACGAACATCGAGGTCCCCGACTCCTGCTGCAGCTTCGCCATTTCCGAGGCCAGCTTTTCGCGGTTCTTGCCGTGTTTCTCTTGCAGTTTGCGGATTTCCGGAGCCAGCGCGGCGCGAGCCCGCTGGCCACGGGCGGCGGCTCGCGCGAACGGCACGAGCAGCAGCCGCACGGCCGCGGTGAACACCACGATCGCGACGGCGGCCGCGAGCGAGCCGGTGAGCGGTGCGGTCGCCGAGGCGAGCCAGTGGACGAGGTGGTACGCGCCGGCGACGGGCACGTCGAAGATTTCGGGCATGACGGAACTCCAGAGGGGAAAGTCGGATCAGGGCAGGCGGGACCGGCTGCGGACCGAGAAAGGTCGAGAAAACCCGCGTAGGGCAAGGAAGTGTCCGGATCGGACAGTCGACCAGGTGAAGTGTTATGCAGCCGGGGAGTGCCCGGGTGCCCGAGGCCGGCTTCGGCCGGGTGCGCCGGGATCGCGCAGCCGCAGGAAGGCGGCGCGGCGGGACCGCTGGTTGAGAGCCGTGCGGCGGGCGCGAACGGGAACCGCCCACGCGGCCAGGTCACCGCGGTTGGCGTAACCGACGGCCAGTACCACGATCAGGCTCGCGGCCACCACCGAAGCGAACGCGAGGATCGCGGCCGGGCCACCCTGGTCGAAGACGTGCGCGGCGGGGAACACGAGCTGCAGCAGTGCGTGCACGCGAACGATCCCCCTTCTGTGTCGCCGTGATCTACCGACCCGATCAAAGCAGGCCGACCCCTCGCGGCACGTAACCGTTGCTGCGAAGTCCGGCCGTGACTGTGGTCGGATCGGTAACGACCGGCACAGTATAGCCGGTTGTGGTCCCCAGTGCCCCTGCGCTATGCTGACCGCGTTCCTCACGGATGTCGGCCTCGCCGCCCGGGGGAGCGTCCCACTTTCACGAACGGTGCCTGATCGTAGTTCCACGGAACTCGAGGCCCCGCCTTCGTTCGTTTCCGCGATCCATCGCATCCTCATCAAGGAGCAATAACCATGTCCTACCAAGGAATTCTCGATATCCACGGCAAGACCGCCACCCTCGGCTACGCGCCGGGCGGTCCGTCCGTCCCCTTCGGACTGATCCGCAAGCACAACCTGCGCCGCGGCGACGAAATCGTCCTCGACGGCGAGCAGGTCGTGTCCGTCAACGGTGCCCCGCCGGCGCACAACCGCCCCGAGTTCGAGCGGCTCACCCCGCTGCACCCCGACGAGCGGCTCGTCCTCGAAACCACCGGCCACCAGCTCACCACGCGGGTGCTCGACCTCGTGGCGCCCATCGGCAAGGGGCAGCGCGCGCTGATCGTGGCGCCGCCGCGCACCGGGAAAACGTCGGTGCTGCAGGCGATCGCGCACGGCGTTGCCGTGAACCACCCCGAGGTGCACCTCATGGTGCTGCTCGCCGACGAGCGCCCCGAGGAGGTCACCGACATCCAGCGCTCGGTGCGCGGCGAGGTCGTGTCCTCGACGTTCGACCGCAAGCCCGCCGAGCACGTCGCGGTGGCCGAGCTGGCCGTCGAACGCGCCAAGCGGCTCGTCGAAACCGGCTGCGACGTCGTGCTGCTGCTCGATTCCCTCACCCGCCTCGGCCGCGCCTACAACCTCGCCGCCCGCTCGTCCGGCCGCGTGCTCTCGGGTGGCGTCGACGCCTCCGCACTGCACCCGATGAAGAAGATCCTGGGCGCCGCCCGCAACATCGAAGGCGGCGGCTCGCTCACGATCATCGCCACGGCACTGGTCGGCACCGGCTCGCTGGCCGACACCGTGTTCTTCGAGGAACTCAAGAGCACCGGCAACTCCGAGCTGCGCCTCGACCGCGTGCTCGCCGACCACCGCGTGTTCCCGGCCGTGGAACTCTTCGGCTCCGGCACCCGCCGCGACGAGCTGCTCGTGCCGCCCGCCGAACTCCAGGTCATGAACGAGGTCCGCCGCGCCCTCTCGGCACAGGACCCCAAGCGGGCCACCGAACAGTTCCTCGAGCAGGTCCGCACCACCAGGTCCAACGCCGAGTTCATCACCCGCGTCGCCGCTTCACTCGGCGCGCCCAGCACCCTCGCCGCGTGAGCGCGGGAGGTAATCTCGACCACATGGCGAGGTGACGCCGGGGTGGGCGGCGTGGCCACCGCCGGTGGTTTCGGTTACCTGGAAGTACGGGCTCACCATCGACCACGTCGTGCGGTGAGGTTGGCGAACGCCACAGTGTCCACTTCGTACGCTTCGAGCTCGAACGTCGTGACCACACCGAGGTTCCCGCCGGCGCCGCGGATGGCCCAGAACAGATCCGGGTGGTGCTCGGCGTCCACGCGCAGCACCCGCCCGTCGGCGACCACCAGCTCGGCCGCCTCTAGTCGCTCCTGGGTTCGTACGTGACGGCCACGGCGCCGGAGCCGAACTCCCGGCGCTTCACCAGGCGCAGGTCCAACGGCGTGGACAGGCCTTCGAGCAGCCTCGGGCCGTGGCCGGCGATCCTGGGGTGGACGAGGAACTCGTACTCGTCGATCAGGCCGGCCCGGGCGAGGGCCAGCGGCAGCGTCACACCGCCGACGTAGAGGCCTTCGCCCGGCTCGTCCTTCAAGCGTCGGACAGCCGCTTCGAGGTCGCCGGTGATCAGCTCCGCGTTCCACTCGACCGCGGGCAGGGTGGCGGAAACGACGTACTTCTTCGCGCCGTCGATCACTTCCTGGAAGGGCTCCATCCACGCCGGCATGGCCCCGGCCGGAGCTGGAGCGCGCCAGGCGGCTTCCATCATCTGGTAAGTCGTGCGGCCGAAGAGCAGCGCGTCGGCGCGGAGCAGCATTTCCGTGGCGTGGCGGTGTATTTCCTCGGTGGGCTCGACGGCGCGGTGGTCGACGCAGCCGTCGAGGGTGACGTTGATCGAGTACCTCAAGGGTCGCATGGGGTCAAGCGTAGAGGCGCCCGCGAAAGCCGCAAAGGGGACAAGTCTGGCAGGATCAGCCGTGCTCGGCGGTGTTCACTACGATTCCCGTTGTCACTCACGAAAAACGGGAGGAAGCCGCGTGGCGAGGTGGGCCGATCTGGTCGCGTTCATGAGGCAGGAGTACCGGGTGATCCGCGAGGAGCCGGACGAGGTGCGGATTCGCATGGCGTTCGGCGACGACGCGGAGACCACGGGACGCGCGCAGGTGGTGGTGATCGCGCACGAGATCTTCGACAAGAAGGAAGACTGGGTGCAGATCGCGACGCCGTTCGCGCGGGTGGATGAGGTGGATCTGCTGGACGTGCTCACCGAGGTGGGGCACACGTTGGTGGTCGGCGGGATCGTGGTGATGGGGGAGCACCTGGTGCTGCGGCATTCGCTGCCCCTGGTGAACCTCGACATCAACGAGTTCACCGACCCCTTGGAGCTGGTGGCGGGGTCCGCGGAGCTGCTGGAGCAGCAGTTCACCGGACGCGACGACTACTGACCTGTCGGCGAAAACGGGCCTCTCCGCAGTGCGGGAAGGCCCGTTCTTCGCGAGCGGATCAGAACGTGGGGGCGTCCGAGCGCGACTTGGTCGGGGTCGGCGCCACGGCGGCGCAGTGGGTGCCGTGCGCCGGGAGGGTGCCGTCGAGGAGGAACTTGTCCGTTGTGGACACGACGCAGTCGCTGTTCTTGAAGTAGGCGCCGTGGCCCCAGCCGTCGTAGGTCAGCAGCGGGGCGCCGGTCTGGCGGGAGAGGTGCTGGGCCCAGGAGTACGGGGTGGCGGGGTCGTAGCGGCTGTTGAGCAGCAGCACCGGGAGGTTGCCCAGGAAACCGGGCGTGCGCTGGGGATCGCGAACCTTCGTGGGCCAGCCGAGGCAGCCGGTGGCCGACGTCCAGGCCAGGGGCGAGAACCGCACGTCGGGCGCGATGGCCGACAGCGACCGGCGGAAGGTCTCGAGCTCGCCGTAGCCGCTGATCGGCAGGCGCCAGTCGGAGCAGAAGATGCTGCTGAACGAGGTGGGCACGGTGATGTCGCCGTACGCGGATTCGGCGGGTTTGCCGTCGCGGAGGTTGACCATGCTGGTGGCGAGGCCTTGCCAATCGGGGCCGTAGAAGGCGTGGGTGATCATGCCCAGGAGGGCGACCGGGTCGAGCGGGTCGTCGGGCGTACCGAGCCGGCCTTGTTCGGCGCGGGTGTAGAGCTGGGCCATCACCGAGTGCACGTCCTGGCCGTGCAGCGCACACGATGCGGTGGTGGCGCACCAGTGGCTGAACTGGCCGAACATCTCTTGTGTGGCGCGGGTTTCCGAGCTCAGGAACTCCCAGGTGCTGCGGATGGAGTGGTCCATGGTGCCGTCGAGCACGAGCGCGCGGAGGCGGTCCGGGAAGGCCTCGGCGTACTCCTGGCCCATGAGGGTGCCATACGAAGTGCCGTAGTACGTGAGCTTGGGGTCGCCGAGGGCGGCGCGGATCGCGTCGATGTCGCGCGCGACGCTGGTCGTGTCGACGTGTTCGGCCAGCGGGCCGGTGGTTTTCGCGCAGCTGGTGCCCAGAGCCCGGTTGCGCGCGGCGAGCTCGCGGAACTCGGCGACGCTCTTCGGCAGCTGCGGGTTGGGCGCGGTGACCTCCGTGAGACCGCAGCGCACGGGGTTGCTCTGGCCGACGCCACGCGGGTCGAAACCGACGGTGTCGAAGCGGGCGGTGATGGCGGGCGAGAGCGTCCAGCCGTCCTGGACCTCGCTCGCGCCTTCGCCGCCGGGGCCGCCGGGGTCCATGAGGACGGAGCCGATGCGGTGGGCGGGATCGGTGGCCTTGCGGCGCGCGAGGGCGAGCTGGATCTTGGCGCCGCCGGGGTTCGCCCAGTCGACGGGAACCGTGACGGTGCCGCAGTCGACGCCGGCGGCCGTCGGGCACGGCTTCCAGTCGACGGTCCCGCCCGCGGCGCCGGCCGGTGCGGCGAGCAGGGCCGCGAAAGTGGTGACGGCCGTGGCGACCACGGCGAGCTTGCGGGCCATGCGGCGCGCCTTTCGGTGGGTGAAGTCAACCGGTTGACCTTGGATCTTGCCAGAAGATCACCACGGCGTCCGGACGAGGTCTGAAGTGCACTTCCTGTGACAGAACCTGATTCGGTTCCGGCTCTCGTACGTCCGGGTTAATCCGGGAGGGGAGACCAGTCAAAACCGAACGAGATTCTTGACATTGCTTACTAAGCGGGCGTTCACTGGCCGCGCCGGAAAGAGACTGTCACCCCCGTGAAGGGACGTACATGTCCGGAAACCGCATTCAACGAAGACTGCGTACCACCATCCTCCTGGCACCGCTCACCCTCCTGCTCGCCGCGACGCCGGCGCTCGCCGCGCCCTCGGCCAAACCCCCGACGTCGGCTCCCGGCAACGGGCCCGCGACGATCACCGGTCCCATTCCGTCGCAGGGCAAGCCTGGCGATCCGAAGCACGACTACGTGTTCTACTCGACGCCCTACGACCTCAAGAAGGCCGGCTACGAGGAAGAGGAGTTCTTCATCTCGGGCACCGCCACGCGGTACAACCCGAACCCGACGGTCGACGAGCAGAAACAAGCCGCGACGCCGATCGGCACCACGCCCTACACCACGCGGATCGTGGTGCGGCGCCCGGTGAAACCCACGAAATCGGCCGGGGTGGCGGTGGTCGACTGGCAGAACGTGACCGCCGGGCACGACATCGACACCGAATGGGGCACCAGCGCCGACTACTTCGTCCGCAACGGCTGGACGTGGGTGGGCGCTTCGGTGCAGCGCGTCGGCGTCAGCGGCGCCACCTCGGGCGGCACCGCCGGGCTCGGCCTCACGCAGTGGAGCCCGCAGCGCTACGGCTCCCTCGACGTGACCGACGGCGGTGCCGTTCTGGACGACTCGCAGTCGTTCGACATCTACACGCAGATCGCGCAACTGCTCAAGGGCCGCGGCAAGAAGAACCCCTTGGCGGACCTCGGCATCGACCGCGTGTACGCCGGCGGCGCCTCGCAGTCGGGCCGCTACCTCGGCGTGTACTACAACACGGTGCAACCCCTGCGCCACGTGTACGACGGCTTCCTCTTCGCGCTGTCCGACAGTTCCCTGCCCGCGCGTCCCGGCGTCGGCACGAAGGCCTTGCGCGTCTTCACCGAAAACGACGTCTACCGCGGCGCGGGGGTGCCGTCGAAGCGCGTCCCCGACACCGACTACCTGCGCACCTGGGAGATCGCCGGCGGTTCGCACGTACCCGCCTATTCAACTGGCACTGACCCTCGCGACTTCCGCACGACGCTCGGGGCCATCCAGTCGCGGGAGTTCGGGGAGCAGGCGCCGTTCGCGTGCACCAATCCCGGCCCGAGCCAGGTGGAGTCGTGGGCGGTGTTCCATGCTGCTTATGACGCTCTGGACAAGTGGGTCAGCCGGGGTGTGGCGCCGCGGCGTGCGGAACCCCTGGCTCTGATCGATGCTGGGCCGCCGGCGAACATCGCCCGGGATTCGCTGGGGCTTGCGCAGGGTGGGGTTCGGCTGCCGGATGTGGAGGTTCCGACCGGGCTGAACGACGGGATCAATTCGCCGGCCAATCTTGATAATCCGTTGTCGTCGTTCTGTGTGTTGTACGGGACGCATCGGGATTTTGATGCTGGGGTGTTGAAGTCGTTGTATTATGGCAATGGTGATTATCGGCAGCAGGTTGCGGATGTTGTGCAGCGGTTGGAGACGCAGAGGTTCTTGTTGCCGGAAGATGGTCGGGTGTTGGTGGAGCAGGCTCGGCAGCGGAAGGTGTTCTGAGGGGTGGGTGAATCCAAGCGGTCCTCGGAGGGCGAGTTGCGTTGGTGATGCACCCCGAAGCTGGATTGTGTTGACGGCCGCTGAGCCGTTGTCAAGGCGGGAAAGCGTGCCTTGACAACGGCTCGGCGGCCGCAAGGAGGCTTCGGATCGGGGTGCCGGGGAGGGCCTGGGTTCATGCGGGCCTGCGTTGGTTCGGCCCGTTGCGTTGGCGAGGTGGCTGTCACTTGCCTTGGGAAGGGGTGGTTGCTCGCCACTTCGTGTTGAGGTCCGTTGCGTTGGTGGAGTGGTAGTCCTCGTCTTCGGAGGGGGTAGGCGCTCGCCGGCTGGTCACTCGTCGGCTGGTGTGTAGACACCGGTGATCGAAAGTGTCAGACGGCATGCGACTGACCCGCATCGGGATCCGGTCGTTCCACCACTGACGAAAGACGGCTCCTCGCGACCAACCGCGAGGAGCCGTCTTCGTGCCCTGCTTACGCGCGACTGCCGTAGTTCCGCCACACCCCGGCGGGCTTGCGCTCGCCGACGCCGTCACGGCGGTAGTCGCACACGCCCGTCGGGAAGGCCTTCTTCAGAGTGGCCTTCTCGGAGGCGGTGAAGCGAACCGGATACGAGCCGAAGTCCAGTGGTCGCGTCTGGCACTTCAGCACGTCCATGGCCAGGCTCTCACCCGCGGCCATCCGGGTGTTCTCGGCCACCGGGTACAGCGCGCCGCACTGACCGGACGACGGGTCGGTCAGCTTTTCCTGCACGCGCTGAGTCGCCGAGACGTAACACCCGTCCGAAAGGTCGCGCGGCCGGTTGGCGATCACGCGAGCAGCAGCACTGCGGCCCGAGTGGTCGGCAGAAATCGCCGTCAGCCAGCGGTCCATCGCGTCCAGCTCGTAAGCACTCGCCGCCGCCTGTTCGGCAGCGGTCGGGTGGTTGGCGATGATCACCTGGTTCGCCGCGGTCCCATTCGCCGCCAGCAGCCGTTGCCGCAGGACGAAGGACCACTCGGAGGTGTGGATGTCGTTACCGGCGCCGGCCAGGTCGAGGTCCGTTCGCTGGTCGATGATCGGCGTCGACGCCAGGCCCTGCGAAGCCGTGTTGAAGATGTCATCACGGTACAAGGTGTCGAGAGCCTTGGGGTCGGCGGAAGAACGCGCAGAAACCGGCTTGCCCGTGTAGTCCAGACCGCCGATGGAGGCGTTCAGAGACACGAACTGGGCCGCGGAGATCGCGCCCGACCGAAGCGCGTCAAGCCCGTACTGCACCCCGACGTTGTCCAGCGTGTTCCGCACGAACCCGGTCTGCGGGTCCCGGCCCAGCTGGTTCGCGAACTGCTCGTTCGAGTTGCAGATGACGCCGTGCGGGTTCGTCACCGGGTCCCACCGCACGGCCACCGGAATGGCCGAGTTGCACGAGTCCGTCGCGGTCGCGCGGCTCGCGAAGGTGGCGTCCCACGACAGGCACGTCGAGTAGGAGTTCCAGCCGGCCACGGCGAGCTTCTGGGCGTCCGTAAAACCGGCGGTGGCAGCGAAGTACCGGTTCAGCAACCGGCAGTCCGCCACCGGCCCCGCAGTCGTGATCGGGTCCGGAAAGGACACGCCGGGGATGATGCCGTCGACGATGCCGGGGTAGTTCTCGGCGATGTCGTACTGCTGGATGGCCCCGCCGGAACCGCCCCAGCCGATGGTGTGCTGCACCGGGCCGTAGGTCTCGATGAAGTGTTCCTTCACCATCATCGCGGCCTCGGCCGAGATGATCGGGCTGCAGTTGTTGTCGAGCACGTTCAGGCTCGACGACGCGACTGCGTACCCCTGCGAGAGGAAAAGGTCGTTGGCCACACCCCCGGTCCCGGCGCCCTGGTGATAGCCGGAGTTGCAGCCGCCGCCGAAGGTGTACACCAGCTTGCCGTTCCAGCCCCGGTTGGCACCGTAAGGCGACGGTGCGGCGGGGCCGGAGGCCAGCGCGGCGATCTCGTACACCGCGCGGTCGATGGTGCCGCGTTCGACCCGCACGATGTACGGCACGCCGCCGGCCGCGAGAGCGAGGTCGGCCGGGCGAGAAGCCGGGTCGGCCAGCGCGACGAACTTGCCCGCGGTGTTCTTGTACTGATAGGTAACCTGTGTCGGCGCGCTGCACAGCGGCATGGTCGCCGGAGGCAGGCCGAACGCCGTGGTCTCGCAGTAGAAGGGCTTCTGCTGCGGCCCGGAGAACACCGGTCCGGTGATCGAGTGGTTCACCACGCGCAGCCGAGCGTGATCGTGCCCGGCGGTCGCTACCAGGTCGGTCGAGCCGTCACGAAGTCCGGTCACGAGCCCGAGCAGGCTGCCGTCCTGCGAGGCGTGGAACGACCGCGTGACATCGTGCCCGCCGGCTGACACGCGGACACTCGCGCGAGCGTCCGGCGGGGTGACTCTGACCAGGACCTGACCACCGCTGACCAGATCGGGACGCGGGTTGGAGACGGTCGTGATGGCCAGCCGGGCATGCCCGCCCGGCTGCGCGACGGCCGAGGTCGCCGCTGTGGTGAGGAGGATCGGCATGGCCAGAGCGGCCACCACCGCGGTCGAGCGCCAAGTACGGTTTTTCACCTTCGCACCTCGTTGCTCACGGCGCCGCTCGGTGCGGCGCCACGCAAGTGCCGGGTATAGCACGCATTAGTTAGCCAGAACAATATTCGGCCACCCCAGTTGATCAAGACAACCAGGATCAAGCTTCGGTAACCCCGAACTCGGCCCGATAACAGGTCTGGGCAAGCCAGCGAGATGTCTGTACTGTTCGTCGCGTCCGAATCGGATTCTGCTTTGCCGGTGTCACTGCAACGAGGCGGTGGGGTGAGCGTGGTCGGGGATCCTGTACTGCTGCGGGCGGAGGGGCTCAACGTCTCCTTCGGTGGGCTCGACGTCCTGAGGCAGGTTTCGCTGGAGGTGCCCACCGGGTGCGTGCTCGGCGTCATCGGCCCGAACGGCGCGGGCAAGACCACGCTGTTCAACACCATCTGCGGCTTCGTCCGCCCGGATGCCGGCACGATCACCTTCGCCGGCCGGCCGCTCGACCGTCCGCGACCCGAACGCCTCACCCGCCACGGCATCGCCCGCACGCTGCAAGGACTCGGGCTGTTCGCCGGATTGACGGTGCTGGACAACGTGGTCGCGGGCGCCACGCACCGCTCGCGCACCGGCCTCGCCGGCGCGCTGCTCGCCTCGCCGTGGGCCGACAAGGACGAACGCGCTCTCGCCGCCCGCGCGATGGACGTGCTGCGCGAGCTCGGCATCGACGGTGACGCGAAGCGGGTCTGCGCCGGGCTGCCCTACGGGGTGCGCAAACGCGTCGCCCTCGCGCGCGCCCTGGTGAGCGAGCCCCGCTTGCTGCTGCTGGACGAACCGGCGGCCGGCCTCTCCGCGACGGAGGTCGGCGAGCTGGCCGACATCGTGCGCGGGCTCGCGCCGGCCACCACCGTGATGCTGGTGGAGCACCACATGGACTTCGTGATGAACCTGTGCGATTCGCTGGTGGTGCTCGACTTCGGCGAGGTCATCGCCCGCGGCACCCCGGCGCAGGTCCGGGCCGACCCGCAAGTGCAGCGGGCGTATCTGGGCGACCCGGTCACGGTCGTCGCCGGAGAGGGCGGTGCGCATGCTTGACGTGAGCGGACTTGTCGTCGACTACGGGCCGGTGCGGGCGCTCGACCACGTGGATCTGGTGGTGGAGCAGGGATCCATCACCGCCGTGCTCGGCTCCAACGGCGCCGGCAAGACAACGCTGCTGCGTGCGCTCAGTGGTCTGCACCGCCCGCGTGACGGCGCCGTGCGGCTCGCCGGCCACGACATCACCCGCCTGTCGCCCGAAGACCTCGTGCGCCTCGGCGTCGCGCACGTGCCCGAGGGCCGCGGCGTGATCGCCGAGCTCACGGTGGAGGAGAACCTGCGCCTGGGCGGGTTGTGGCGGCGCGACCGCGGCTGGCTCAAGGCGGGCACCGGCGAGATGTACGACCTGTTCCCGCCGCTGGCCGAGCGCCGTCACCAGCGCGCGGAAGCGCTTTCCGGCGGCGAGCGGCAGATGCTCGCCATCGGCCGCGCGCTGATGAGCCGGCCCGAGCTGCTCCTGCTCGACGAACCCTCACTCGGCCTCGCGCCGCGCGTCTCGGCCCGGATCGTGGCCGTGCTGCGCACGCTGCGCGAGGAGAACGGCCTCACGCTGCTGCTCGTGGAGCAGAACGCGGCGACCGCGCTCTCGGTCGCCGACCGGGCCGTGGTGCTGCACCTCGGCCGCAAGGTCGCCGACGACACCGCCGACACCCTCGCGGCCGACGACCGCGTGCGCCGCGCCTACCTGGAGGTGTGAATGGGCCGCTTCCTCGACCTGACCCTCGCCGGGCTCACCAGCGGAGCCGTGTACTCGGCCGTCGCGCTGGCACTCGTGCTGATCTGGCGCTCCACGCGGATCGTGAACTTCGCGCAGGGCGGCATGCTGATGATCACCACGTTCATCGCCTACACGATCGTCTCGCACGGCGGGTCCTACTGGCTGGCGCTGATCGTGGCCGTCCTCAGTGGACTCGTGCTCGGCGCCGTGGTGGAACGGGTGCTGGTGCGGCCGGTGGAGAAGAGATCACCGCTCGACGCGGTGGTGGTCACCTTCGGCCTGCTGGTGCTGCTGCAGGGCGTGGCCGGGATGCTGTTCGGCGGCACCCCGCGCTCGTACCCGCCCGCGTTCGGCATCGCCGGGTTCAAAGCGGGTGACCGCCAGCTGCTGTTCGCGCCCAACGACCTGTGGATCGTGCTCGTGGTCCTCGTCGTGATGGCCGCGCTGGCGCTGGTGTTCCGCAAGACGAACCTCGGCCTGCGCATGCGGGCCTCCGCGTTCGCGCCGGAAGTCGCGCGCCTGCTGGGCGTGCGCGTCGGGCGGATGCTCACGGTCGGCTGGGCCCTGGCGGCCGCGGTCGGCGCGATCGCCGGCGTGCTCGTGGCACCCAGCACGTTCGTCAGCCCCACGGCGTTCGACGCGGTGCTGGTGTTCGGCTTCACCGCGGCCGTGATCGGGGGCCTCGACAGCCCGCCCGGCGCGGTCGTCGGCGGGCTCGCGCTCGGCATCGTGCTCAGCTACGTGGCCGGATACCTCGGGTCCGACATCGTCACCTTCGCTTCCCTGGTCGTCCTCATCGGAGTGCTGATGCTGCGTCCGCAAGGGCTGTTCGGTTCCACGAAGGGCAGGCGGGTATGACGGCGCTCGCCGCGGCGGCACCGGTCCGCCTCTGGCAGCGGTCCACTGTGGTCCGCCACCTCACGTTGTCCGTGCTGGGCCTGATCGTGCTGTACTTCGTGACGACCTCGCTCGACTCGTTCGCGAACCTGCAGTTCGCCCAGATCTGCTACACCGCCATCGCGACGGCGGGCCTGACCGTCCTTTCCGGACTGTCCGGCCAGATCTCCCTCGGCCACGGTGCGTTCGTGGCCGTGGGCGCCTACACCACGGCGCTGCTGCTGGAACACCTCGACTGGCCGCTTGTGCTCGTGCTGCTCGGTTCGGTGATCGTCGGCGGTGCGCTGGGCTCGCTCGTGGGTGTGGCGGCGGCGCGGTTGCGCGGGCCGTACCTCGCCGGCGCCACGCTCGCGCTCGCCGTGGGCCTGCCGTCGCTGGCCGACTACCACGCCTTGCGCGACGTGCTCGGCGGTGCCAACGGCCTCATCGTGACCTCCGACCCGCCGCCGCTCGCCCTCGGCGAGAGCTTCCCGCTCGAACGTTGGCAGGCCTGGATCTGCGGCCTGTGCCTGGTGCTCACGTTGTTCCTGCTGGCCAACCTCACGCGCAGCCGCATCGGCCGCGACATGCGGCTGGTGCGCGAAGACGAGCAGGCCGCCGCGCTCTCGGGTGTGCACGTGGCCCGCACGCAGATCGTCACGTTCGGCATCAGCGCGGCGTTCGCGGGCCTGGCGGGCGGGTTGTTCGCGATCGTCAACAGCCTGGCCGCGCCTGGCGCGTTCACGCTGAGCCTTTCGCTGTCCCTGCTGACCGCGGCCGTGCTCGGCGGCCTCGGCAGCCTGGCCGGCGCGGTGTACGGCGCGGTGATCGTGACCCTGCTGCCCAACTGGACCGCCGACCTCGCGCAGCAGGCCGACCTGCCCCGCGCGATCTACGCGAACATCCCGCTCGTGCTCTACGGGCTGGTGCTGATCATCGTGATCATCGCGTTCCCCGGCGGCATCCAGTCGGGAGTCCGCAAGATCGGCAGTCTGCTGAAGAGCCGCTTCGACCGTCCACAAGAGACCCGTCCGCCGGAGAACCGTCAGGAGACGAGAAGATGACCGTACGCCGACCAGCATCCGCCGCGATCGCACTGGCCGCGGTGGTCGCCCTCACCGCCAGTGCCTGCGCCTCGGGCGGCGGCGACTCCGCCGAGTCGACCCCGGGGATCACCGCCGACAGCGTGACCATCGGCTCCACGATCCCGCTCACGGGCACGGCCGCGCCGGGCTACAGCGAGCAGGGGCCGGCCGCCAAGGCGTTCTTCGACTACGTGAACGCCAACGGCGGGATCAACGGCCGCAAGATCACCCTCAAGTACCTCGACGACGCCTACAACCCCGCCCAGACCGTGACCCTGACCAAGCAGCTCGTGTTGCAGGACAAGGTGTTCGCGATCGTCGGCTCGCTCGGCACGCCGACGCACACCAAGGTCGTGGACTTCCTCAACTCCTCGCGCGTGCCCGACCTGTTCGTCGCGTCCGGCTGCACGTGCTGGGACCAGCCGCAGAAGAACCCCTACACGTTCGGCTGGCAGCCGGACTACACCGTGGAGGGCAAGATCCTCGGCGACTACGTCAAGAAGAACTTCACCGGCAAGAAGGTCGCCTACTTCTACCAGGACGACGACTTCGGCCGCGACGGCATGAAGGGCCTCGACAAGTACATCGACCAGAGGTCGGTCGTGTCGCGCCAGCCCTACCAGCCGGGCAACACCGACGTGGCCGCCCAGGTGTCGGCGATCGCGGCGTCGAAGGCCGACGTGGTGGTGCTCGAGGCGATCCCGGCCTACACCGCGTTGTTCAAGCTGACGTCGCTGAAGCTCGGTTACTCACCCGCGCTCGTGGCCTCCAGCGTCGGCGCCGACCCGATCACGGTGTCGGGGCTGCTGGAGAACTTCGCCAAGCAGGCCGGTTCGTCGGTGAAGGGCCAGGACCTCATCGAGGGCCTGGTGACCTCGGCCTACCTGCCCCCGGTCGACGACCTGAGCAACTCGTGGACCGCGCTGTTCAAGAAGATCCACGACCAGTACATCCCGAACGTGCCCTTCGACGGAAACGTCTACTACGCCATGGCCTACGCCTACACGTTCACCCAGGCGCTCGCCCGCGCCGGGCAGAACCCGACGCGCCAGGGGATCGTCGACGCACTGCAGAAGGGCGGGCTCACCGGACCGGGCCTGGTCCCGTTCCGCTACAGCGCCGAATCGCATGCCGGCTACACCGGTGGGCAGATCGCGATGATCAAGGATGGCAAGCAGGTTTCGTCCGGAACGCCGCTCACCACCGACGACGGTGACGGTCCCGTGACCCCCTACACACAACCGCAACCTCAGGCTCCGGCCAACGGCATCCCCGCGGCGTGAGTCCGTCCGGCACAATCACGCCATGACGGAGGCGACAGGGAGCAAGCGGGCGCAAGCGACCCGCGCGGCGCTGCTCGAGGCGGCCGGTGAGGTCTTCACCGCGTCGGGGTACGACCAGGCGAGCATGGCCGCCATCGCCGAGCGGGCCGGTGCCAGCATCGGCAGCCTTTACCACCATTTCGTCGCGAAGTCCGATTTGTACATCACGCTCTACAACGAGTACAACCGCCGCCAGCAGCACCGGTCCGCGAAGGCGTTCCGCACGGCGCTGGCGCAGGGTGAGGAGGACGCGCTCCGGCTCTACATCTCCGGAGCGCGCGCCTACCTCGAAGGGTGCTGGCAGGAGCGCAAGCTCGCCCGGCTGTTCCTCTCGGGCAACGGCCCGGCGGGCTTCGGCCTGCTCACCCGCGAGCGGTTCCGGGAGTGGCTCACGGCCAACGCCACGCTGGTCAACGGCCACACCCGGCCGCTGTCGGACATGCTCGTGCTCGCGCTCACCGCGATGTCGACGGAGGCGGGCCGCGAGGTCGCGGCCGCTCCGTCGAAGGCCAAGGCGGGCCAGATGATCGAGGAAGTCCTCGAGCTGATGGGCCGGCTCTACCCCACTTCGTGACGCAGGTCACGGCGGACCTCTCGCGCTCGTCTCAGCAGCGGAAACTCCGGCGGCGCGGCCGGATCGGCACGTTTACGTCCGGTTCGTCCGAGTGGCGCCGCGCCCTCGCCAGGCAGTTTCATTCCCTATGAATGTTTCTCTCTGACGGGTGCGGGGGCTGAACATGTGCGGGATCACGGGATGGGTGGACTACGGCCGCGACCTGGCGGCCGAGCGCGAGACGCTGGCGGCAATGACGGCCACCATGGCGTGCCGCGGGCCCGACGCGAGCGGGACGTGGATCGAGCGCCACGCGGCGTTCGGCCACCGACGGCTCTCGATCATCGACCTCGAGCTGGGCAAGCAACCGATGACGGCCGAGGCCGGCGGCACGGTCGCGCTGACCTACAGCGGTGAGGTCTACAACTTCGAGGAACTTCGCGCCGAGCTCCAGGCGCGCGGGCACCGCTTCACCACCCAGAGCGACACGGAGGTGGTCCTGCGCGGCTACCTCGAATGGGGTGCCGGCGTGGCCGAACGCCTCAACGGCATGTACGCGTTCGCGATCTGGGACCCGCGCGAGGAGCGGCTGGTCCTGATCCGCGACCGCATGGGCGTGAAGCCGCTGTACTACTCGCTGCACGGCGACGGGCTGCTGTTCGGCTCCGAGCCCAAGGCGATCCTCGCGCACCCCGAGGTCAAGCCCGTCGTGGACACCGACGGCCTGCGGGAGGTGCTGTCGTTCACCAAGAACCCCGGCGAGGCCGTGTGGTCGGGCATGCGCGAGGTCGAGCCGGGCACGGTCGTGACGCTCGACCGCCGGGGCCTGAGCGTGCGCCGCTACTGGCAGCTGAAGCCCGTCGAACACCTCGACGACATCGACGCCACCGTGCGCACCGTTCGGGAGCTGCTCGACGACATCGTGCGCCGCCAGCTCGTGGCCGACGTGCCGCGTTGCGTGCTGCTCTCGGGCGGGCTCGACTCCAGCGTGATCACCGCGCTGGCCGCCCGGCAGCTGGCCGACCAGGACGAGCGGGTGCGCAGCTTCGCGGTCGATTTCGTGGGTCAAGAGGACAACTTCGTGCCCGACGCGTTGCGGTCCACCCCGGACGCGCCGTACGTGCGCGATGTGCACGAGCACGTGGGCTCGCAGCAACAGGACATCGTGCTCGACTCAGCGGAGCTCGCCGACCCCGCCGTGCGCCGCGCCGTGGTGCGCGCCCGCGACCTGCCGACGGGGCTCGGCGACATGGACGGCTCGCTGTACCTGCTGTTCCGTGCGATCCGCGAACGCTCCACCGTGGCGCTGTCCGGCGAGTCGGCCGACGAGGTCTTCGGCGGTTACGCGTGGTTCCACGACCCCGTGGTGCAGCAGGCCGACACCTTCCCGTGGCTCGCGCGCCGGCTCCAGGCGGGCGAGCGCGGCGTGAGCCAGATCTTCGCCGAAGACCTCCGGTCCTCTTTGGACCTCGGCACGCACCTGCGGGACTCGTACTCGGCGGCGGTCGCCGAGGCCGGCACCCGGGACGGTGAAAGCGAGCACGAGCGCCGCATGCGGGTGATCGGCTACCTGCACCTCACGCGGTTCGTGCGGATCCTGCTCGACCGCAAGGACCGGCTCAGCATGGCCAGCGGGCTGGAGGTGCGCGTGCCGTTCTGCGACCACCGGCTCGTGGAGTACGTGTACAACACGCCGTGGACGAGCAAGACGTTCGACGGCCGTGAAAAGAGCCTGCTGCGCGCGGCGGCCCGCGACGTGCTGCCGGTGTCGGTGGCCGAGCGGGTGAAGAGCCCCTACCCGTCGACGCAGGACCCGAAGTACCTCGAAGCCCTGCGCGAACAGGTCGGGGACGTGCTCGCCGCGCCTTCGCACGCCGTGTTCGACGTGTTCGACCGGGGCCTGGTGGCGGGCCTGCTTGCCCGGAAGGACACCGTGGCGTTCCTGCGCCCGCTGTTGGAGCGTGTGCTGAACTTCGCGACCTGGTTCGATCTGTATCGACCGGAGTTGCGTATCCGGTGAGGGGAGCGGGGCCATGGTGAGCGAGTCGTCGGACATCGACGCGGACGAGGCGTTCCAGTTCGTGTTGTCGCTTTATCGGTTGCTGCGCGAGCTGCACCGGGCGGCGCCGCCCGACAACCTGCCGCGCACGCAACTGCTGGTGCTCGCCAAGCTGGTGCGCTCCGGCTCCCTGCGCATCGGCGCGCTCGCCGACGAGGTCGGCTGCTCCCAGCCCACGGCCACCAAGGTCGTGCACGCCATGGAGGAGGCCGGCCTCGTCGCGCGCGAGGCCGACGCGGCCGACAAACGGGTGAGCTACGTGCGCCTCACCCCGCTGGGCCGGCGCCGGCTCGCCGGGGTGGTGCGCGAGGAGTCGCGGGTGTTCGTCGAGCGGCTCGCCGACCTGGAGCACGACGAGATCGAGCTGCTGCTCAAGGCCGGTGCGGTGCTGCGGCGGCTGACCGAAGCGCCCGAAATAGACATTCGACAAGTTCCTCGCGAGCCGCAATAGTTGTGTGCGGCACAGCGGTCTCGAGGAGGAGCCGGTCGAATGTTCGCCGAACCCGACATCGAACGTGAAGACCGGCCGGACGGGAGCGTCGTCTTCCGCTCCCGTGACCAGCTGGGCCCCTACCCGCGCAGCCTCGCGAGCGTGTTGCGGGCCTGGGTCGAGGTGGACCCCGACTTCCCGCTGATCGCCGAACGCGCCGGCGACGGCTGGGCGACGGTGACCTACGGCGAGGTCCGCCGCCGGGCCGACGCGCTCGGCCAGGCCCTGCTCGAGCGCGGCCTGGGCCCGGACCGGCCGGTGATGATCCTTTCGGGCAACTCCGTCGCCCACTTCGTGCTCATGCTCGGTGCGCTCACGGCCGGTGTGCCGGTGGCGCCCATCAGCGTCGCGTACTCGCTGCTCAGCGGCGACCACGCGCGGATCCGCGAGATCGCGAAGGTGCTGCGCCCGGGGCTGGTGTTCGCCGAGGCAGGCGGTCCGTTCGCACCGGCGCTCGCCGCCGCTGGGGTCGAGAAGGTGGTGCTGGCGCACGAGGTCGACGCCGTGGCGGGCGCCGAAGCCCTCGACGACCTGCTGGCGACTTCGCCGGGCCCCGAGCTCGCGGCCGCGTACTCCGGGACCGGGCCGGACACGCTCGCGAAGGTGCTGTTCACGTCCGGCTCGACCGGTTCGCCGAAGGGTGTGCTCAACACCCACCGGATGCTGTGCTCGAACCAGCAGGCGATCCGGCAGGCGTGGCCGTTCCTGGCCGAGGAGCGGCCGGTGCTCGTCGACTGGCTGCCGTGGAGCCACACCTTCGGCGGCAACCACAACGTGGACCTCGTGCTGCACAACGGCGGCACGCTCTACGTGGACGACGGCAAGCCCGCGCCGCAGCTGTTCGGCCGCAGCCTGGAGAACCTGCGGTCGGCACCGCCCACGCTGTACTTCAACGTGCCCGCCGGATACGCGCAGCTCGTGCCGGTACTGGAGCAGGATCCGGAGTTCGCGCGGGTGTTCTTCTCCCGGCTGCGGCTGCTGTTCAACGCCGCCGCCGCGCTCCCGGCGGCGCTGCGCACCCGGCTCGAAGCCGTCGCGGGGGCCGACGTGCCGCTCACGAGCTCGTGGGGCGCGACCGAGACCGCGCCGGCCGTGACGAGTGCGCACTTCCCGTTCGAAGACTCGCGGTGCATCGGCGTGCCGCTGCCGGGGCTTCAGGTCAAGCTCGCCCCGGTCGGCGAGGCACGCGAGATCCGCGTGCGCGGCGCCGCCGTGACGCCCGGCTACCTGCACCGGCCCGACCTCACCGAGGCCGCTTTCGACGACGAGGGCTTCTACCGCACGGGTGACGCCGCCGTGCCGGCGTCGGCAGACCCGAACGCCGGCCTGCTGTTCGGCGGCCGGATCGCGGAGGACTTCAAGCTCGACACGGGTACCTTCGTGCGCGTCGGCGCACTGCGCACGGCCCTGCTCTCGGCCGTGCCGGTGCTGTCCGACGCGGTGATCGCGGGGGAGAACCGGTCCTACGTGAGCGCGCTGGCGTGGCTCAACCAGGCCGAGGCACGAGCCCTGTTCGCTGATCCGCTCGACACCTCGGACGGCTGCGTGGTGCACGCCGAACTGCGGGCGCACGTCGCCAAGCTGCTGGCCGCCATGAACGCGGCGGCTGGGTCCGCGGCGCGCGTCGAACGCCTCGTCGTGCTGGCCGACCCGCCCGACCTCGACGCGGGCGAGATCACGGACAAGGGCTACCTCAACCAGCGCCGCGTCCTGACCCGGCGCACGGCCTTCGTCGAACGCCTCTACGCCGGCGAGCCGGACGCCGCGATCATCATCGCGCGCTGACCTCCCGACTCACGCTGTCGACGCACCAGCCCTTTGCGCTGTCGACGCAACCCGCCAGCGAGATCGCCGGCTCAAAGGTGATCTCGCCCGCCCTGCCGAAGGCGGGGCAGATAACACAGTGATGTGTCAACAAATCGCGTACCCTCGAGCTATGACCGATGGACGTTGGCTCGATGAGCGGGAGCTGCACGTCTGGAAGCTCTACCACCACCTCCAGCGCTCACTGAACGGCGCGGTCGATCGGCAGCTCGTGCGGGACGCCGGGCTGTCCGCCGCGGACTACACGCTGATGGTGCCGCTTTCGGAAGCGGATGGTGACGTGCTGCGCATGCGTGACCTCGGGACCCAGATCAGCTGGGACCGCAGCCGCCTTTCGCACCACGTGAGCCGGATGGAGAAGCGCGGCCTGGTCACGCGCGAGGACTGCTCGGACGACGCCCGCGGCGCCATGGTGCGCCTCACCGCGGCTGGGCGCGAGGCCATCGAGGCGGCCGCGCCCGAGCACGTCGAGACTGTGCGGCGGTACTTTTTCGACCAGCTGGAACCCGACGAGCTCGACGTGCTCGCCCGCGTCTTCGAACGCCTGGTCAAGCGCCTGCACGCGGACGACGAAGACGGCCCCTGTACAAGGTAAAGTCGCGGTCGTGGCCAAAACCCGCGAGAAGCTCAGCCGCGACACGATCGTCGACGGCGCCCTCGCCCTGGTCGACCGCGAGGGTCTCGACGCGCTGACGATCCGGCGGCTCGCGCAGGACCACGGCGTCACGCCGATGGCCCTGTACTGGCATTTCAAGGACAAGCACGAACTCGTGGCAGGGCTGGCCGAGCGGCTGCTGGCCGACGTCGCCCTCCCCGAGACCGGGGGCCCGTGGCACGCGCGGCTGCGGGCCACGCTGGTGGCGGTGCTGGCCGCCGTGCGTCCCCACCCGGCGGTCGCCGGCCTCGTGCCGCCGCGCATTCTCGAGTCCGACGCGGGCCTCACCGTGGCGGACCACGTGCTGGGCCTGCTGCGCGAAGGCGGCTTCACGGCCGAGGAAGCCGCGGAGCTCGGTGGTTACCTGCTGTCCGCCGGCGTCACGCTCGTGACCGCCGAGCCCGGCGCCACCGACGTGCACCCCGCGGCCTCACGCGAGGAAGCCGTGGCACGCAAGCGCGCGGCGCTGGCCGCGTTGCCGGCCGACCGGTTCCCGAACGTGCTGGCCTCCTCGGCCGCGCTCGCCGAGTGCGGTGACGAGGATTCCTATTTCGCCCGTGGTATCGACCTGCTGGTCGCGGGGGTCAAAGGCCTGCGCTGACCGCGCCGCACCACCACCGTCAGCGCATCGTGCGGGCGTGGTCAGCGCCGGGCCGCAGTCTTGCGTCATCGAAAGCCGAACCCCCGGAAGGGATCCAGCGATGACCAAGACCGTGCTTGTCTCCGGTGCCAGCGTGGCAGGACCGTCGGCCGCTTTCTGGCTGCACCACCACGGCTACTCCGTGACCGTCGTCGAGGCGGCGCCGGCGCTGCGTCCCGGTGGCCAGGCCGTGGACTTCCGCGGCGAGCAGATGAAGCTCATCGACGCGATGGGGCTCACCGAGGAGCTGCGGAAGTACGAGACCGCGATGGGCGACCAGCTGCTGCTGAACACCGCGGGCAAGCCGATCGTGACCGTGCCCAGCTCGTTCGCCAGCGGTGAGCTCGAGATCCTGCGCGGCGACCTCGCCCGCATCCTCTACGAGCGCACCCGCGACTACACCGAGTACGTGTTCGGCGACCGAGTCACCTCGCTGACCGAGACCCCCGACGGCGTCGAGGTCACCTTCCGCCACGGGGCGCCCCGCCGGTTCGACCTGGTGGTCGGCGCCGACGGCGTGCACTCGGGCGTGCGCACGGCCGCGTTCGGCGCGGAGGCGCGCTTCCGCAAGGACCTCGGTTACCACGTCGCCGCGTTCACCGCGCCCAACCACCTCGGGCTCGACCACAGTGGCCTGATCTTCAACGAGCCAGGTCGCGGCGCGATGGTCTACAGCGGCCGCGAAGGCGACACCGTGACCGTGATCCTGTACTTCCGCGGCGACCCGCGGGGCTACGGCCGCCCGGACGCCGAGCGGCAGAAGGAGATCGTGGCCGACGTCTTCGCCGGCGCGGGCTGGGAGATGCCGCGGCTGCTGAGCGCCCTCGACGACGCGCCGGACCTGTACTTCGACACCATCGGCCAGATCAGCCTCGACAAGTGGTCGAAGGGCCGCGTGGTGTTGCTCGGCGACGCCGCGTGGTGCGCCGGTCCCGGCGGCTCCGGCACCGGCCTGGCGATGATGGGCGCGCAGATCCTCGCCGGCGAGCTGGCAGCCGCGGGCGGCGACCACGTGGCCGCGTTCGAGGCCTACGAGCAGCGCCTGCGCAAGCCCGCGCATCTCGGCCACAAGAACGGCGCCGGCTCGGGCGGGTTCCTGGTGCCGGAGACCGAGAAGAAGCTGCGCGGCCGCAACCGGATGTACCGCATGCTGACCGGCCCGGTGTTCCGCAAGGTCTTCGACTACATGAGCACCCGGGCGGCCAACGCGGTCTCCTACCGCGAGTACACCGGCACGGTCGCGGGTTGAGCGTTGCCTTGACGCCCACGTCAAGGTCTACCGTCGCACGCATGCGGATCGGCGAGCTCGCCCGGCGGGCGGGGACCACACCACGGGCGCTGCGCTTCTACGAGGCGCAGGGGCTGCTGCCGGCGGGGCGGTCGGCGAACGGGTACCGGGACTACGACGAGGACGACCTCCGTCTGGTCAGCGAGATCCAGACGCTGCGCACGGTCGGGTTCACGTTGGAGGACACCCGCCCGTTCGTCGACTGCCTCCGCACCGGCCACGAGTCCGGCGACGCGTGCCCGGCGTCGGTGGAGGTGTACCGGCGCAAGCTCGAGGAGGTCGAGCGGTGCCTGCGTGACCTCGGCGCTGTGCGAACCGCGCTGATGCACAAGCTCGCCGACGCTTCCGCCCGCCAAGACCCGTGCCGTGTCGACCAGCCCCCCGACCAGCCCGACGAGGAGCCCCGATGACCACCGACGCCACCTTCACCACCGACGTCCTCGAGCACGACAAGCCCGTCCTCGTCGAGTTCGGCGCCGAGTGGTGCCCGCCGTGCCGGATGATCGCCCCGGTGCTCGCCGAGATCGCCGCCGAGCACGCCGATTCCCTGACGGTGCACCAGATCGACACCGACCTCAACCCCGCAACGGCCCGCCGCTACCAGGTCATGTCCCTGCCCACGCTCATCCTCTTCCGCGGCGGCGAACCGGTGGCCACGTTCGTGGGCGCGCGTCCGAAGGCCCGGCTGCTGGCCGAGCTCGACAGCGCGCTCGGCGTCGGTGCCGGGGGATAGCGCTGCGGCCGGCGACCACCGTCGCGGGGGTCGCCGTGCTCGGTATCGCGCTGGTCCCGACCACCCCGGACGCGCCCACGGAGACCGAGCGAGCGATCGGTTTCGCGCACGACGGGTTCTCCGTCGTCTACCTCTCGACGCTGGCGTACCTCAGTTTCTCCGTGTTCACCGAACCGGCCGGCACGTCGGCGCGCAACCGCGTCGACCGCACCGCCGGCGTCGTCATGGCGGCGGCGCTGGTGCTGATCGTGCTCGACCTGCTCTTCTTCGACGCCGTCCTCGACCCGCTGCACCCCCCTCCTGTGGTTGCAGAGCGTCTCGTGGAGCGCAGCCGGCATCGCGTGGCTGGTCAACGGTGAGGCGCGGCCGGCCGTCTCCAGGCGCCCGGCCCACCTCGGCGTGAGCCGACCATCGGCGGAACCTGCCTCAGCCAGCCGGTGAAACCCCGGCCGACCCGGTACAACTGGGGTGGACCACACCGGGGAGGCCACCGTGAACACCCTCGTGCGCTCGTTCCTCTTCCTCCGCCGCGCCGTCGGCGTGCTGGGCCTGGCGCTGCCGTTCGTCGTGATCATCGGCAAGGAGCTGCTGGAAGGCGGCGGCCTGCTGAGCTCGCTGAGCGCGTACTACTACAGCGATCTGCGCAACGTCTTCGTCGGCACGATGTGCGCCATCGGCGTTTTCCTGGTCTCCTACCGCGGTTACGGCCGGGTCGACGACATCGCGGGCAACATCGCCGCGGTCGCCGCCATCGGGGTCGGGATCTTCCCGACCAGCCCGCCCTCGCCGACGGGCACCGAGCGCGTGGTGGGGGTGGCGCACGTCGTGTTCTCGGCGATCTTCTTCCTCACGCTGGCGTTCTTCTGCCTGTTCCTCTTCACCAAGTCCGACGATCCGGCGCCGACCTCGCGCAAGGCCGCGCGCAACGTCGTCTACCGCGTGTGCGGCGGCGTGATACTGGGCGCGCTGCTGCTGATCGTGCTCGACGGGCTGGTCTTCGGCACGGCGCTGGCCTGGCTGCACCTCACGGTGTGGCTGGAGTCCCTCGCGGTGGTGGCGTTCGGCGTCTCGTGGCTCGTCAAGGGGGAAGCGCTGCTGGCCGACCTGCCGCGCGACCGGTCGGAGCTGGTCCAGACCTAAATCGAGTCCACGAAGGACGAATCAGGCCAGTCGTCCGTAGGCGGCGGAAACCTGCGTGAGCCACTCGACTTCCGCGGCGAAGGTCTTGGCGTCGTGGTCGTCGAAGCTGCCGTTGTCGTGGCTCAGCGCCGGTGTGACACCGGAATGCTTGGCGCGCAGGGCGTGCTTGATCTTCGTGGCCTCGACCAGCGCCTGGTCCGCCGCTTCGGCCGGGGTGGCGTCGGCGCGGTCCATGTACGGCCGCAGCGCCCGCCAGCCGTCGCGGATCTCGATCACGCGGCGGTGCAGGCGGTAGTGCAGGTCGGACCACTGGCGGTCCGCGCCCGACGGCGGCTCCAGCGCGATGCCCGGCGACGACTCGTACAGCGAGTGCCACAGTGGGTAGAGCGCGCGGTAGGAGCTGTAGTTGCGGGCCCACGCCACGAGGTTCGTCACGTGCCCGCCCCACGACGGCATGGTCAGCCCCAGCGACACGATCACGATGCCGAGCGCGCTGAACAGCGACGCGGCGATCGCCCAGGGCCCCACCGACAGCCCGAACATCGGGCTCACGATGTTCACCGTGCGCGCGGCGCAGTAGAGGAACAGCACGACCGCGCCGACCGCGAGCATGCGCAAAGCCCTGCGCAGCCACGGTTTCGTGGTGCTGCGCGCGTACGGGATGCACTGGCGGTAGATCGTGACGCACGGCACCGCCTGCGAAACGATGAACAGCAGCAGGTACGTGAGGATCACCGGGTTGCTGCTGCCGGTGCCGAACGCCGAGGCGGGCGTGCCGGGCCGGTTGCCGATGAAGAACAACGCGGTGAGCACCACGCACAGCACCACGCCCGCGATGATCCACGCCCGGATGGCGCGGTGCACCTCCGACAGCGGGTTCGCCCACTGCATCAGCAGGATCTGCGCGCTGATGCAGTAGGCGACCGCCGAGAGGTGCAGCACGAGGATGGCCAGGTTCTGCACGCCGAAGAACGTGACGACGCTGAGCGACACGGCCCCCATCGTGAACGTGAGGCACTGCAGCACCAGCGTCACCATCATCGTCACGTACCCGATGTCACCCCAGCCGCGCCGAATCGACGCGAGCTTGTACAGGAACGCCGCGTACGACGACACCGCGGACGACGCGAAGAGCACGATCTTCAGCGCGTTCACACCAGACCACCCCAGTCGCGGAACTCGAGATTCAGGCGTTCACGGCTTCACGCCGGCTGCCTTCGAGCGGCACGGCCAGGCCGACCGCTTCCGCCGCCACGGCCACCGCGTAGTCGAAGAAGGCCGACTGGTCGGCGACGCTGTCGTGCGTGCGGCTGAACACCTGGAACACCAGCAGGCCGATCAGGTTGCTCCACAAGACGATCCCGCGTTCGAGCAGATCGCCGTACGGCGCCTCGGGCTGCCCGCCGAACAGCGCGACGGCCTCGGCGGTGACCAGCGTCGGCCCCGGCAGCGGCCGGCTGGGCGGCGTGAGCGAGCCGGCCGCGAGCGCGGCGCGCAGCACGGCGGCGAGGGCGGCGGGCGTGCGGGCCGCCGGGCCCACGGTGGTGTCGGGCGCCGCGTAACCGGGCACGGGCGTGCCGTAGAGCAAGGCGAACTCGGCCGGGTTCGCGAGCGACCATTTACGCAAGGCACGCGTGACGGCCAGCAGGCGCGCGCCGGGATCCGTTTCCCGCTCGCCGGGATCGGCCTGTTCCATGGCCTCGCCGGAGGTGTTGTAAGCGTCGATGATGAGCGCGGTCAGGAGATCGTCGCGATCGGCGAAAAACGGTTGCACGTCGGCCACGGTCACGCCACTGGCCACCGCCACGGTCTGCAGCGTGAGACCGGTGGCACCGGTCTCGGCGAGCTGACGGCGAGCCGTCTCCTTGACGAGCCGGGGGAGATCTTCAGAAGACATAGGCATCCTTGTCGGAACTGTCCATGATCGGCGACCCTACACCAACGTCCGACGGCCGCCTAGGGGCCGAAAAGCGGCTCCGGCCAGTAAGAAGCCGGGGCCCGAGTCGGGCGCCAATCCGATTAATCGCGAACGATTTTCCGGGGGCCGCGAGGTATCCGGACCTCTGTCCGAGAGTTCGCGGTGAACCCGGAGTCAAGGAAAGCTGAAATACCAATCCCGCTCACCGACCTGGTTATGGTGTGGCGCATGAGTCTTCACGTGGTGCTCGGGTTCGGCCCGGCGGGGGCGGCGACGGCGCGGCTGCTCGCCGCACGGGGCGAGCGGGTGAAGGTGATCGCCAGGTCATCGCGGCCCGAGGAGAAGGGCGTCGAGCACGTGGTGCTCGACGCCACCGACCGCGCCGCACTGATCGCGGCAGCCGAGGGTGCTGACGCGATCTACCAGTGCGCGAGCCCGCCGTACCACCGGTGGACGCGCGACTGGCCGCCGCTGGCCGACGCCACCGCCGCGGCGGCCGAGGCGACCGGCGCGGTGCTCGTGGCGCTGGGGAACCTGTACGGCTACGGGCCCGTCGAGGGTCCGATCACCGAGGACCTGCCGCTCGAGGCCACCGGGCCCAAGGGCCGCGTGCGCGTGCAGCTGTGGAAGCAGCTGCACGACCTGCACGAACAGGGCCGCATCCGCGCGGTCGAGGTGCGGGCGTCGGACTTCTTCGGCCCGGGCGTGACCGACGGCGGGCACCTCGGCGCGCGGGTGGTGCCCGCCGTGCTCAAGGGACGCAAGGTGCAGGTGATGGGCGACCCCGACGCACCGCACAGCTGGACCTACCTGCCGGACGTCGCGCGCACGCTGGTGCGCGTCGCGGCGGAGGAGAAGGCGTGGGGCCGGGCGTGGCACGTGCCGACGTTGCCGCCGCGTTCGTCGCGCGTGATGGTGGGTGTGCTGTGCGAAGCCGCCGGTGTGCCGCCGGTCGGCGTACAACGGCTTCCGGCGCCGCTGCTGCGGGTGGCCGCCGCGTTTTCCCCCTTGCTGCGAGAACTGCAGGAGGTGCGCTACCAGTTCGACCGTCCGTTCGTCGTGGATTCCCGTGCCTACACGGAATTCTCGGGGGAAGAAGCGACGCCGCTCACCGAGCAGGCGGCGGCGACGATCACCTGGTGGCGTGATCGCGTCGCTACCGTGGGTTGACCCGCGGTCGGAGAATTTCGCACGAATTCGCGGACGCTCTTGAAAATCCGATCGCCACGGGGCAATCTCTCACTACTGGGTGGATGATCGGCGCGAGGAAGTTCTGTCATGGCGTCTTGGGGATCTGCTGCGCAAGAAATCGGAAATCGAGCGGACATCGCCATTGTCGGCATCGGGTGCCGTTTTCCCGGTGCGCGGAACGTGAACGAGTACTGGGATCTGCTCAGCGAGCCGAAACCTCAGTTCAGGACCGTCCCCGATTCGCGGTGGCGAAGGGACGCGTTCCACAACGACGATTTCCGGGACGCCTCGGCGGCGTACTCCGACAAGATGGCCCTGCTCGACGACGTCGGGATGTTCGACGCCGGCCACTACGGCATCCCGCCGCGCCGCGCGAGATCACTCGACCCGCAGCACCGGCTGCTGGTCGACCTCACGCGCGAAGCGCTGCAGGACGCCGGGTGGGAGGCCGGCGGTTTCGAGCGGGACGACACGTCGGTGATCATGTCGCTGTCCGAGAGCGGCTACCGCGAGATGAGCACGCTTCACATTCGCCTGCGCCAGCTCGCGGGTGGCGAGTTCGGCCGGTCGGCGGGCGCCGAGCTGGCCGAGGCGGGCTCGGCCGTCGGCGGGCTGCACGCCACCGCGATGGCCGGGCTGCTGCTCAACATGGGACCGAGCTCGATCAGCTCGGTGTTCGACCTGCACGGGGAGAGCTACGCGCTCGACGCCGCGTGCTCCGGTGGGCTCACCGCCGTGGCCAACGCCGTGTTCGCCCTGCGCGCGGGCCGGTGCCGCATCGCGGTGGCCGGCGGGGCGCAGCTGGTGCTCACGCCCGACCTGCTGGTGGGCTTGTGCCGCATCGGCGCGGTGTCGCGCTCGGGGGAGTGCCGGCCGTTCGACAGCCGCGCCGACGGGTTCGTGCTGGGCGAGGGCGCCGGTGCGCTGGTGCTGCGGCCGCTGGCCGACGCGCGGGCGGCCGGTGACCGGGTCTACGCGGTGATCCGCGGTGTCGGGCTGTCCAACGACGGCACCGTGAAGGGCGGCATGATGCCGCAGGAGTCGGGGCAGCTGCTGGCGCTGCGCCGGGCGTACCGCGACGCCGGCGTCGAGCCCGGGTCCGTGGGGTACCTGGAAGCGCACGGCACGGCGACGTCGGTGGGCGACGACGTGGAGATCAAGGCGCTGGGTGAGCTGCGCCGCGACGCGACCACGCCGGCGTACCTGGGCGCTGCGAAGTCCGTGGTGGGGCATTCACTGGGGACCGCGGGCATCGCGGGGCTCATCAAGTCGGTGCTGTCGGTCCACAAGGGACAGGTCCTGCCGCAGCCTGACTTCGAGCCGGCCCGGCACCTCGCGCTCGAAGAGGCGGGCCTGCGCGTGGCGGGCGAGGTGACGCCGTGGACTTCACCCGGGCCGCGCCGGGCGGGGGTGAGCGCGTTCGGCTTCGGGGGCACGAACGTGCACGTGGTCCTGGAGGAATTTGCCGCTGAGCCCACGGTTTTCGCCGACGGTGCGCAGTTGCTGCTGCTGACCGCGCGCGACCGGGCGGGCCTGGCCCGGCACGCGCGGGAGGTCGCGGAAGTGCTCTCGCGCGAGCCGTTGCCGCTGGCCGCGGTGGCGTCCACTTTGGCCCGTCGCACGCTGTTCGCGGAGCGGCTCGCGGTGGTGGCCGACGACCTTCCCGACGCCGTGGCGAAGCTGGTGGCGGCGTCCGTGGCACTGGAGTCGGGGATGGCGGGTGAGCTGGCGCCGGCGACGTATGCGGGGGTCGTGGCGCCGGGGGCGGAAGTGCCTGCCGGTGACCTGCCGTTGCTCGACCTGGCGGCGCTGGCCGTGAGCGGGCCCGGGCTGCGGCCGGCTGTGGAGACGATGCCGCCGTGCACGTTGCCGCCGAGCCCGTTGAGCCCGCGCGAGCACTGGGTCGTCGACGAGGCGAAGCGGGTGAAGGCGCAAACGTTGCCGCCGTTGAGCGGAGTGGCTTCGGTTCCCGTTGTGCCGCAGGAGGTTCCGTCGGCGCGGGACGTGCTGGCCGTGGTGCTGGAGGAGGTGGCGCGCACGAGTGCGTTCCCGGTGGCCGACCTGTGCGCCGGGCACGTGCTGATCGACGACCTCGGGTTCGACTCGCTCATGCTCACCGAGCTGGAAGCCAACCTGCGCAAGCGCTTCCCCGGGCAGCGGTTGGAGGTCGAGCAGGAGCGCGGTGTCACGATCGGTGCGGTGGCGGGGCTCATCACGCCCGCGGTGCCGGTGGTTGTGCCTCTCGCGCCGGAGCGCGTCGCGTTCGATCCGGCCACCGCGTCGATCGACGACTTCCCCGAGGCCGCGGCGATCGACTCGCGCCTGCGGGAGTTTTCCGACCTGGGCGTGGCCAACCCGTACTTCCGCAAGCACCAGGGATTGATGAGCAGCACGACGACCGTCGGCGGGCGGGAGTACTTGTCCTTTTCCAGCTACAACTACCTCGGGCTGTCCGGGCACCCCGCCGTCGCGGCCGCGGTGCACGAGGCCGTCGAGCGCTACGGCACCTCGGTGTCCGGCAGCCGCCTGCTCGCCGGCGACCGCGATCTCACGCGGCAGCTGGAAACGGAGCTCGCCGTGTTCCTCGGCACGGACGACTGCCTCGCGCTGGTCAGCGGCCACGCCACCAACGTGAGCGCCATCGGCCACCTCGTCGGCCCGGGCGATCTGATCGTGCACGATTCCCTTGCGCACGACAGCATCCTGCAGGGCTGCGGCCTGTCGGGAGCCACGCGGCGCCCGTTCCCGCACAACGACGTGACCGCGCTCGAAGACATCCTCCGCCGAACGCGTGCGCGGTTCCGCCGCGTGCTGATCGTCGTGGAGGGCGCGTACAGCATGGACGGCGACCTCGCCGACCTGCCTGGCCTCATCGACGTCAAGAAGCGCTACGGCTGCCTGCTCATGGTCGACGAGGCCCACAGCATCGGCACGGTGGGCGCTTCCGGCGCCGGCGTCGGCGAGCACTTCGCAGTGGATCGGTCCGATGTGGACCTGTGGATGGGCACGCTGTCCAAGTCCCTCGCCGGCTGCGGCGGTTACCTCGCCGGGAGCGCCCGCACGGTCCAGTGGCTGCGCTACTCACTGCCGGGGTTCGTGTACAGCGTCGGCCTCACGCCCGCCAACGCCGCCGCTTCCCTGGCCGCGCTGCGCGTGCTGCGCGCCGAGCCCGCACGCCTGGCCCGCCTGCGCTCGAACGCCGCCTTGTTCCTGTCCCTCTCCCGCACCGCCTCCCTGCCCACCGGCTCGGCCTCCGCGACCCCCATCGTCCCCTGCGTCGTCGGCGACTCCACCACCACGCTCCGCCTCGCCACCACCCTGTACGACCACGGCATCATCGTCGACCCGATCCTCCACCCGGCCGTCGACGAGTCCCAGACACGGCTGCGGTTCTTCCTGACGAGTGATCATCAGGCGGGCCAGCTGGAGTACACGGTCGCGACGGTGGCTCGAGAGTTGGCGCGGCTGCGGGAGGGCTGATCGCCAGGGAGCCTTCGGTGCGAGTGATCGATCGGCCGCGGAGCCGCTCAGCCGGAGCGCGGGATGTCGATGGTTGCCGAGGAATTCGCCGCTCTGGCCGAAAGCGAGTCGAGACCGCCTAGAGCAGCATCCGCTCGATCCGATCAATCGGCTTCTCCTCCTCAGCCGGCACCACCGACGGCGCGGCAGCCGGAACGACCCCCATCCGCTCCGAGAGCAGGTAAGCGATGATCTCCGCCTCCTGCTCCTGCACGTCGTCGTACGTGGCGCGCATCAGCATGTCCCGGACGATGTCCGGGTCGAGGTTGGGGAAGAGGGAGCGGGCGCTCTCGTCGTCGAGCAGGCCGGAGCCACGGTGGCAGCAGATGATGTGACCGAGCTCGTGCAAGATGATGTGCTCCTGGTGTGCGCCGGTGGTGTTGGCGTCGAAGAAGATGAGGTCTTCTTGTTGCGCCGCGACCCACATGCCGCACGGGTGGGAGGCCGGCATGGGCATCGGCACGAGGGTGATGGGGCGTTCGCGGAGGGCGCCGAGCCGTTCGCACAAGGTGGGGAGGTCGCAGCCCTCCGGGAGGTCCAGTTCGGCGATGCGCCGGGCGCCCTCTTCGCGCATGCGCTTGAGCTGGTCGCGCCGTTCCTCCGCCATGCTCACCCCGCCGCTTCGTCGCTGACGGGCGGCAGGCCCTGCATCTGGCGGTACTGGTCCATGATCGTGGTGATCGCCTGCAGGTTCTCCTCACGCATGCCCGCCGCCCGCATCGCGACCGCGCGCACGCCCGCCTGCCGCATCGCCTCGATGGCGGCCAGCTCGCTCAGCACGTCGCCCGCGACCTTCTCGTCGAAGAAGTACGCGACGGACACCCCGAAGAACTTCGCCAGCGCCGCCAGCAGCTCCTGCGACGGGTTGGTGCGCTTGCCCGACCGCAGCTGCGACAGGTACACCGACCCGACCTTCAGATCGGGCGACACGCGCTTGAGCTCGGCCACGACCTCGGCGTTCGTCCAGTGCTTGCCCTGCGGCCGCACCGTGCGGAAGAGATCGTCGAGCCTGGCGGCCAACGTCGGCCGAGTGTCGTCACTCGAGTCACTGGACATGTCCGCCCCCTTCGGTCAGCGCCTGATTGCTCTCAGCTAGGTAGACTATCCCAGATTAGCTGACAGTTGACAATCTGGCCGCCCCTGCACAAGACTGTGAGCAGTACGAGTTAGCTGATAGTTAACTCGTACTGCTCCTGGCTCAGCGGTAGGCGTCGCACCGCTGCGGGGCGGCGCTGGGGGTGTCGCTCCGCCGGTCCGCCGGCCGGGCCCGGAGGCAGGCCGGCTTCAGCGAACTGCCTCCGGGCCGGCGAGTTGCGCCCATTCGGCAGCCCAAGCGGCCGCACGACGGTGGTCGAGCACGCGCCGCGCGATCCAGAACCCACCGGCCAGCACGCCGATCGCGCACAGCCACGTGAAGGTGCCCACGAGCACGCCGTTGGTCACGGCGTCGGCGTGGGTCAGCGGCGCGGTCGTCTGCTTGCCGTTGGCGTCCAGCCAGATCGGTGCCCGCGAACCCGGGTTGCCGGCGCTCGCGGGCACCGTGATGACACCGGTCTGCGGTGAGCCGTTCGCCAGCTGCCAGGTGGCGCTGACGCGGGAGCTGTGCGCGATCGGCGCGCTGTCGCCGACCGAAGCAGGCTTCGGCGCGGCCGCGAGCACCGTCGCCGTCACCTGGTGACGCGATTTCAGCTGCGCGTCGGACGCCGCCGTCTCGTGCGACACGTCGGCCTTCGCGAGCATGATCACGAAGGGGAGCGCCACGAGTGACACGACCACCGCGATTCCGACGAGGAGACCCTCGACGCGATCGGTGCGTCGCACGAGGGGATTGCTCAGGAACCCCACACGTCGCAGGAATCGGGTGAGAAGAAGAGGTGGTCTGCCAGCCCGGGCCTTGTTCCGCATGAGCTCCATGGTCCTCTTGCACGCCCGCGCGCGCTGTGTCCAGGACAACGTTTTCATTGATTTTCAGGGGAAAACAGTGTGTTCCTCAGCACGCTCAGGGAGAATGCGCCACTTGTGGGTGAACGCCGTCACTGCACGTCGTGATCAACTGTCCGGATGCTCGCCGCGCGTTGAATGCCGAGCGCCGGAAACAGCGGGCTTCAGTCCACGAGTCGCACAGTCACCGTGCTGCTGTAGGACTTCCGCCGCGTCATGCCGTGCTCGGCGACGATGCTCAGCTGGATCGACCGGTCGGCCGGGGCCCAGTAACCGGTGCGCACGAAGTACCCGTCCATCGTGCAGAGGCGGTTGGCGCTCTTGCGCGAGCTGATCGTCTCCCAGCCCCAGTGCCGGCCGCTGGCTTCCACGCCGTTGCGCCGGACCGACAGGCGCGGGTTACCCACCTGGCGGCAGTACTCACTGCCCTCCGCGATGTAGAGCACGCCGTCGACCTTGTAGAAGCGGTTGCCGTCGAGCAGGCTCACCTGACCGGACAGCGTGACGTTCACGCGGGCGCCTTCGTTTCCCTCCATCTCCCAGTCGACGCAGAATTCCTTCGCCGGAGCTTCGATCGACTGGGTCATGACCTTGTCCCCTTCGTGCACGGTTTTCGGAGATTCCATTAGAAGATAGGGAAGAATCACGAGCCCGGCGGGTTTCGGGAACCGTTTTCACCCGATGAGGCTCACGGCGTGACGGATTGCGATTCGCGCATGAATAGCCGTCGATTTTCGGCGCACCGGGTGATGGTGGACACGGGAAGTGAAATCTCCTTACCCGAAACCGGTCACGCACCACCGTTCGACTGGGCACTGTGGGTCTCGCTCGGGCGCTGCCGTGTCGGGAGCGTGACGACTCACTATGACGACCGTCATAGTGAGTCGATCACGGGCACTGTGTGATCGTGGGGTTATGACATCTGTCATAACCGTCGAACCGGCGTCCGCGGAAGCCGTCGCGAGCCTCGTGCGGGCGTGCTCGCCCGAGAGTCTCGCTTGGCGCTTCACGCTGCCCGGGCGCGTGGATCCGGAACAGGTCCTGGTGCGCTACCGCGCGTTCCTGCTCGCCGGCACGGCCCTCGTCGCGAAGGTCGGCGGCGCGCCGGCCGGGCTGGCCAACCTCGTGGCCGAGGACGGCTGCCGCGCCGAGCTCGGGGTCCTCGTGGCCGACGCCTGGCACCGGTGCGGCATCGCGTCCACGCTCTTGCGCCACCTGACCGAGGACGCCGGCTGGGCCGGCTGGACCGTGCACGCGACGGCGCAGATCGGCAACGCGCCCGCCGAGGGCCTGCTGCTGGCACACGGCTTCCGCCCGGTCCCGACGTTCGAGCGGGGCGAGAAGGAGTTCGAACGCGTCCTGCCGCCTAGTATGACCGGTGTCATGAAGGAGGTCGTCGGTGACGGAGTCGGAGAGGCCGGCGCGGGACCGGATGGTGTTCAGCGCCGCGCAGCTGCTGCGGACGCAAGGCGTCGCCGGTACGGGCCTGCGGGATGTGGTGGCACACGCGAACGCGCCGCGGGGGTCGCTGCAGCACTACTTCCCCGGGGGTAAGGACCAGCTCGTGGCGGAGGCCGTCGCGTGGGCCGGGAAGTACGCGGCGCGCCGCGTGCGCCGTAATGTCGAATCCCTGGACGACGCGACGCCGGGAAACCTTTTCGCCGCGATGGTGCAGCCGTGGCGCGCCGAATTCGTCGATCGGGGATTCGACCGCGGTTGCCCGATTGTCGCCACGGTCGCCGATTCCGCGGCGTTGAATGAAACGCTGCGCGAGAGCGCGGCCTCGGCGTTCGCCGAATGGCGTAGACCACTCGTGGAAGCCCTGGAGCAAATGGGCGTATCTCCCGCGCGGGCCGCGTCGCTGGCCGTGCTGATGATCAGCTCGCTCGAAGGCGCGCTCGTGCTCGCCCGAGCCGAGCGCGACGTCGCCCCGCTCGACTCGGTCGTCGAGGAGCTGCGCCCGCTGCTGGACGGCGCCGTGGACAAGCGCCGCCGCCGCGCCTGAGGCCCGAGCTTCGCGCGCAGGTTCCCGACCGTCTCCGGGTACCCGGACAACTGGGACACACCCCGACTGGGTGCTTGGGCAGACGTCCACCCCGACTCAGGCACCTGTGCGCGGCACCCTCGTCACAGCTGCGCCACCGCACTGACCAGCCGGTCGACCTCGGCCGCCGTCGTGTACGGCGCGATGCCGGCGCGCACGGCGCCCGCGTCGCCGAGGCCGAGGTGGCGGGAGCACTCAATGGCGTAGAAGCTGGCGGCCGGCGCGTTGACGTTGTGGCGCGCGAGGTGCTCGTACACGGCCTTCGGCTCGTGGCCCGGCACGGAGAACAGCACGGTCGGCGTGCGCGAGCGGCCCGGCGCGCCGTGGCGGACCACCTGCGGCAGCGCGGCGAGCCCGTCGTCGAGCCGGCGCAGCATCTCGTCCTCGTGGCCCTCCAAAGCGGCCAGCGACACCGCGAGGCGCTCGCGCCGCGTGCCCTCGGCCGGCACCAGGTCCGCGAGGAAGTCGATGGCCGCGGTCGTGCCGGCGAGCAGTTCGTAGGGCAGGGTGCCGAGCTCGAAGCGCTCCGGTACGGCGTTGCTCGACGGCACGAGCTTGTCCGGCTGCAGCGTCTCCAGCAGCTCGGGTGCGGCGGCGAGCAGGCCGAGGTGCGGGCCGAGGAACTTGTACGCCGAGCACGCGTAGAAGTCGGCACCGAGCGCTTCGACGTCCACGGTGGTGTGCGGGGTGAGGTGCACGCCGTCGACATAGCTGAGCGCGCCGGCTTCGCGCACGGCCGCCGTGATCGCCGCGACGTCCGGGCGCGTGCCGAGCAGGTTGGACGCCGCCGTCACGGCGACGAGCCGCGTCTTGTCCGTGAGCAGCGACGTCACGGCCTCGACCGGCAGCTCACCGGTGGCCGGATCGAAGTCGGCCCACCGCACCGCGACCCCGCGGGCCTGCGCCGCCTGCACCCACGGCCGGATGTTCGCGTCGTGGTCGAGCCGGGTGACCACGACCTCGTCGCCGGCTTCCCACGTCTTCGCCAGTGTGCGCGAGAAGTCGTAGGTCACCTGCGTCATGCTGCGCCCGAACACCACGCCCTCGGGCTTCGCGCCGAGCAGGTCGGCCACCGCCTGCCGGGCTTCACGCACGACGCCGTCGGCCCGGCGCTCGGCGGGGGTCACGGTTCCCCGGTTGGCGATCGCGGAGCAGAGGACACCCGCCACGGCTTCGCCGACCACGTCCGGCACCTGCGAGCCGCCGGGCCCGTCGAAGTGCGCGGCCCCCTCGGCGAGGGCGGGGAAGTGCTTGCGGATTGCGTTCACGTCATAGTCCACGGCGCCCAGCATGCCGGACGGAGGCGACCGGTGGTTCGGTCGACTCCTGAGACGACCGGTCATATAATTGGGGGATGCCTCGTCCCAGCGTTCGTGAGGTGATCGTCGACACCGCGGTCACCGAGTTCCACCGCCACGGCTTCGCCGCGTGTTCGGTCGACACCATCACCCGCGCGGCCGGCGTGCCGAAGGGGTCGTTCTACAACCACTTCAAGAGCAAGGAGGACCTCGGCGCGGAGGTCGTCGCCCGCTACGCCGCCGGCTCCGGCTGGAGCGCCGACCACGGTGACCTCGGCCCGCTCGACACGCTGCGCGCGCGGTTCACGGTGATGCGCGACGTGCTGGTGGACAACGAGTTCACCCGCGGCTGTCTGATCGGCAACATGGGTGCCGAGCGAGCCGACCAGAGCCCCGTGATCCGCCGGCAGGTCGGCGAGAGCCTCGCGCACTGGTCCGACAGCATCACCGACTCGATCCGCCAGGCGCAGGCCGCCGGCGAGGTCACGGCCGACCGTGATCCCGAGGTGCTCGGGCGGTTCGTCCTCGACGCTTGGGAGGGTGCGATCATCCGTACCAAGGTGGCCAAGAGCGCCGCCCCGCTGGACGACTTCTTCGACGTGGTGTTCGGCTCCCTGCTGTAGGAAGGTGCCCGCGTGCTCGCCGACCAGGTGGACGAACTGCTCTCACTGCCGCTTCCGTGGCCGATCGTCCAGGCCGGTCACCCGGTGCTGCGCACGCCTGCGGCGCCGTACGACGGCTCGCTGGGCGAAGCCGCGCTCGCCGCGTTGATCGAGGGCATGAAGGAGACAATGCACGCGGCGCCCGGCGTCGGGTTGGCCGCGCCGCAGATCGGGCTGCCGGTGCAGATCGCCGTGCTCGAGGATTACGAGCGGCCGAACACGCCGCCGGAGGTGAAGGAAGCTCGCGGGTTCGCGCCGCTGCCGTTCCGCGTGCTGGTGAATCCGCGGTACACGGCGCTGGGGGCCGAGCGGGTCGCGTTCTTCGAGGGCTGCTTGAGCGTGTCCGGCTGGCAGGCCGTGGTCGCCCGGCCGCTGCGGGTGCGGCTGCAGGCGCAGGACGAGACAGGCGCGGCGGTCGACGAGGAGATCGCGGGCTGGCCGGCGCGCATCGTGCAGCACGAGACCGATCACCTGGGCGGGATGCTGTACCTCGACCGGGCGGAGCTGCGGTCGCTGTCCACGCACGAGGCCGTGGCGCAGCGGTGGGCGCAGGCGACGGCGGCCGAGGCGGCGAAGGACCTGGGCTTCGACCTGCCGTGAGTTGCGTTGGTAGCAGGCTATTGGGTTGACGACCGGTCATATCTAATTCATGACGACCTACCGAGCGCTGGAAGTTACCGGGTCACGGCAGTTCGGGACTTCGTGAACTGCACGGACCAGCCGCAGACCGGCACGAACGTCGACGGCGGGTACGCCGAACACGCCTACGCGCGCACCAGCGGCCTGGTCCGGGTCCCGGATGGACTGTCCTCTTCGGACGCCGCGCTGCTGCTGTGCGTCGGCATCACCACGTACAGCGCGTTGGACGGCCTCGACGCGCGCCCCGGATCGCTGGTCGCGGTGCAGGGGATCGGCGGGCTGGGGCACCTCGGCGTGCAGTACGCGAAGGCGCTGGGCTATCGCGTCGCCGCGATCGCGCGGGGCACGGACAAGGCGGAGCTCGCCGCGCGGCTCGGTGCGGACGAGTACGTGGACAGCTCGGCGACCGACCCGGGCGCGGCGTTGCGGAAGCTCGGTGGTGCGGCGGGGATCGTCGCGACGGCCGCGAGCGGTGCGTCCATGTCGCCGCTGGTCGCGGGCCTCGCGCCCGACCCGAACCCGTTTCGCCGGTACGCGAGGAAGGTTCGCTGGACCTCTTCGGTGCGCCCGACCGATGCAGTTCTTGTCCGACCACGCCCGTTTCGCCGGCCTCAGTTTTGTCGGTGCCCGCTGCTAGCGTCCTGACCGTTCCGTTCACCTGGGAGGGATTCACGTGGAATCGTTGCAGGACAAGGCAAAGAAGTTCCGTTCGCTGCACGCCGAGCCGATGGTGGTGCTGCCGAACGCCTGGGACGCCGGCAGCGCCGCCGTCATCGCCCACGCGGGCGCCCCGGCGCTGGCCACCACCAGCGGCGGCGTCTCGTGGGCCCTCGGCCGCGGCGACGGCCAGGGGCTGACCCGCGCCGAGATGGTCGCGGCCGTCCGGCTCATCACCGCCGCCGCCGAAATCCCCGTCTCCGCCGACGTCGAAGGCGGCTACGGGCCCGAGCCGGCGGACGTCGCCGCCACCGTCGCCGAGGTCATCGCGGCCGGCGCCGTCGGCGTCAACCTGGAGGACTCGCGCGCGGGCACGCTTTCGCTGTTCTCGCCGTCTGTGCAGGCCGCGCGCCTGGCGGCCGGCCGCGCCGCCGCTGTGGAGGCCGGCCTGCCCGACCTGTGGATCAACGCCAGGACCGATGTGTACCTCTTCGGCATCGGCGACCCCGCCGACCGCTTCGACGACGTCCTCACCCGCGCCCGCGCGTATGCCGACGCCGGGGTGGACAGCATCTTCGTCCCGGGCTTGGTGGACCTGGCGGTTCTGCGCGATCTGACCGCCGCCTCGCCGATCCCGGTGGCGGTGATGGCCGGGCCGGGCGCGCCGTCGGTGTCGGAGTTCGCGGCCGTGGGCGTCCGCCGGGTCACGGTCGGTACGGCGCTTGCCCAGTCCGCGTACGCCGTCGCGCTGCGGTCCACCCAGCAGTTGCTGGGTGACGGCACGTATGGGGAGCTGGGTTCGGCGATGGATTTCGGGACGTTGAACGGTTTGTTCGGGTGATGTCGGACGTCGGCGTGGAGGACCGGGCTCGGCTTGGTGTGGGGCGCGGCAGGCATCCGGTCCACGAGCGCAACCTGGCCGACCGCCCGGGTGCCGCCGAACGGCTTGCCGAGCCGAAGTCGCGGAACTGCATGCCGGAAGTAGATCAGGAGGTCGCGATGCTGCGGTGATCCGTGGACTTTCCCGAACCTTCGACAGCCCGCGCCCACGCTCATGCTCGACGGCGCCGAGGACATCCGCCCCGGCTGGGCCGTGGACTCCCGGCACCACGCCCTGTCGACCACGACCCACTTCACCGGGCCGGGATGTCGGGCACGTGCGCCGGCTGGAAGCTCTCGAGGCGTTCGCCGCAGCCCTCCTCGTTTTTCGAGGCCCCGCAGTCGATCAGGAAGGAAGCCGGTTGATCGCATGATCACCTGTCGCCCACAGGTACTGCACGGCATACGCCCGCCAGGGTTGCCAGGCGGCCGCGTGGCGGGTCAGGGCTGACGGAGACGTCGGCAGGCCCAGCGCGCCCGCCGCCAGCTTCACGCCCAGGTCGGTCGGCACGAAGGCGTCCGGATCGCCCAGTGCGCGCATCGCGATGGTCTCCACCGTCCACGGTCCGAAGCCCGGCAGGGCTGACAGGTCGGCGCGGGCCTGGGCCCAGTCGCCGCCCGGGGAGAGGTCGAGGGCGGGCAGGGCGGTGATCAGGCCGAGCAGGGTGGTGCGGCGGGATTGGGGCATGGCCAGCGTCAAAGGGTCGAGCGAGGCGAGGTCGGCGGGCGTGGGGAAGAGGTGGGTGAGGCCGCCGTCGCGGTCGTCGACCGGGGTGCCGTGGGCGGTGACCAGACGGGCGGCGTGCGTGCGGGCCGCGGCGGTGGACACCTGCTGTCCCAGCACGGCCCGGATCGCGAACTCCTCCGGGTCGGTCGTGTGCGGCACGCGGCGGCCGGGGTTCTTCGCGACGAGCGGCGCCAGCAGCGGGTCCTCGGACAGCAGCGCGTCGACCGCGATCGGGTCGGCGTCGAGGTCGAGCAGGCGCCGGCAGCGGCTGATGGCGGCCGACAGGTCGCGCAGGTCGGCCAGCGCGAGGCGGCACGCGATGTGGTCGGGCATCGGCGTCAATGACACGATGCCGTGGCCGTGGGGCAGGCGCAGCGTGCGCCGGTACGCGCCGTCGCGCCATTCCTCGACGCCCGGCACGGCCGTGGCCACCAGGTGCCCGAACAGGTTGTCCGGGCACAGCGGCGCGCGGAACGGCAGCCGCAGCGACAGCGAGCCGGGCGACGAAGGCGCGCCCGAGGCCCGCGACCGCAGCTCGCTCGGCGTGAGCGCGAAGATCTCGCGCACGGTGTCGTTGAACGTCCGGATGCTCGAGAACCCGGCGGCGTGCGCGATGTCGCCCATCGGCATCGCGGTGGTCTCGACCAGCAGTCGCGCGGTTTCGGCCCGCTGGGCGCGCGCGAGCGCCAGCGGCCCCGCACCCAGCTCGGCCCGCACCTGCCGCTCGACCTGCCGCACGCTGTACCCGAGCCGCGCGGCGAGGCCGCTCACGCCCTCGCGGTCGACCACCCCGTCGGCGATCAGTCGCATGGCGCGCGCCACCACGTCGGCGCGCTCGTTCCACAACGGCGAACCCGGGGTGACGTCGGGCCGGCAGCGTTTGCACGCGCGGAACCCGGCCGTCTGTGCCGCCGCCGCGCTGGCGTAGAAGCGCATGTTCTCGACCTTCGGCGGCACGACGGGACAGCTCGGCCGGCAGTAGATCCCGGTGGTGACCACAGCCGTGAAGAACCACCCGTCGAACCGGGCGTCCTTCGACCGCACCGCGCGCACGCAGCGTTCGATGTCCTCGTACACGCGAGCCAGTGTGCCCGGGCACACCGACAAAACCTGGCAGGAAAGCGACACGGACAACCTCGGCCAGGCTTCAGCTCGAATTCACCGCGATGAGCGTTCGCCCGACGTCCAAGCCTGGATAACCTGCGCGACGCGGGACAAAGCACCCTGCTCAACCGGCGAAGAAACCACTGGGGAAGCCGCCGGCGGCGAGCACCGAACCCACCCCTGCGCAAGCGACCCTGAATCGGAGCGACGTGGAAAACCCGACGCGACGCAAGTTCCTCACCGCCACCGGAGCCGCCGCGGCGCTGGCGCTCGCCGGCACGCTGCCCGGCCTCACCGCCTCCAGCGCCACCACCGTGGACACCGACCGCGTGCCCGGTTACCCGTTCACGCTCGGCATCGCCTCCGGCGACCCGCTGTCCGACGCCGTGGTGATCTGGACGCGCCTGGCCCCGAAACCGCTGGACCCGTTCGGTGGCATGAACGACCGCCCGGTGTCGGTGCGCTGGGAGGTCGCCGAAGACGAGCGGTTCCGCCACGTCGTGCGCGCCGGCAGCGCGCTCGCGCGGCGCGCGGAATCGCACAGTGTCCACGTGGACGTGCGCGGCCTGAGGCCGTGGCGGCACTACTTCTACCGCTTCCACGTGGGCGGCCACACGAGCCCGGTCGGGCGCACCCGCACGTCACCGACCCCACGCCAGTCGGTGCCCGCCATCTCGCTGGCGTACGCGAGCTGCCAGGCCTGGTACGAAGGTTTCTACACCGCCTACCGCGACATGGCGGCGAAGGACCACGACGTCGTCTTCCACCTCGGCGACTACATCTACGAGTACGGCGTCGGCGCCGACGGCGGCCTGCGCAAGCAGGCCATGGCCGTGGACTTCCAGCGCGAGACCACGACGCTCGACGACTACCGCGGCCGCTACGCCCTCTACAAGACCGACCCCGACCTGCAGGCCGCGCACGCCACCGCGCCCTGGATCATCACCAACGACGACCACGAGGTCGAGAACAACTGGGCCGGCGACATCTCCGAGAACAACGACCCCGTCGCGCAGTTCCTCGTGCGCCGCGCCAACGCGTTCCGCGCGTGGTGGGAGCACCAGCCCGTGCGTGTCGCGCAGCTGCCGACCGGTCCGGACATCCAGATGTACCGCCGTTTCCAGTACGGCGACCTGATCCGCTTCAACGTGCTCGACACCCGCCAGTACCGCGACGACCAGGCCGCGGGCGACGGCACGAAGGCGCCCAACGCCGGCTCGCTCGACCCGAACCGCACGATCACCGGTACGGCGCAGGAGAAGTGGCTGCTCGACGGCATGGCGCAGCACTCGGCGCGGTGGGAGGTGCTCGCGCACCAGACCGCGATCGCGCAGCTCGACACCGCGGCCGGCCCGGCCGTGCTCGTGCCGATGGACACGTGGGACGGCTACGTCGCCTCCCGCAAGCGCATCCTCGGCGGCGCGCAGGACCGCAAGGTGCGCAATCTCGTCAGCATCGCCGGCGACCTGCACCGCAGTGTCGCGTCCGAGCTGCGGCCGGACTACGCGGACCCGGCCTCGCCGGTGGTGGCGACGGAGTTCGCCGGCACGTCGATCACGTCCGGCCAGGACGGCATGGACCTCGACGCCGGCGGCCAGACCATCCTCGACGAGAACCCGCACGTGAAGTTCGGCAACTTCCAGCGCGGCTACGTGCGCTGCGAGGTCACCCCGCGCGAATGGACCGCCGACTACCGCGTGGTCGACAAGGTCTCCGTCCGCGACGGCAAGGTCACCACGCGCGCGAAGCTCACCGTCGAAGACCGCGTGCCCGCGATCCACCTCCACTGACAGGAGTTCTCCCGATGCAGCGACGCCACCTCGTCGTGGCCGCCGGCGCCGTCGTGCTCGGCGTGGCCCTCACGACCGCCGCCCAGAGCAGCCCCGACACCCGCGGTGTCGAGCTGACCACCGATCCCGCGCAGGTGCAGGTCATCGGCCTGCCGTGCCTGCCGAGTGCCCTCACCGTCGGCATGACCAACGAGGGCAAGTCCGCCACGTACACGGACATGGAGCTGTCCGCGCCGAAGCCGCTGGCGCTCGACCGCCGCGTCTTCTCATCGTGGCTGCCGGCCGGCCGGCCCGTGACGGTCCGGGTCGGTGTCACCGTCCCGCGGACCGCGCGCCCGGGCCACTACACCGTGGGACTGACGACGGACCGCTCGCGGCTGTCCGTGCCGGTCGAGGTGCTTCCCTTGCCGCCCAAGGGGCCCGGCGACAACCTGCTCCTCGGCGAACAGGCCACCCCGTCGTCGACCAACGGCAGCTTCTCGCCGTGCGGAGCCGTCGACGGCGACGCGAACGGCGAGCACTGGTCCACCACCACCGGCTGGAACGACGGCACGAAGTCCGTTTTCCCCGACGACTACGCCGTGACGCTGCCCGCAGCGACGACCGTGAGCCGCGTCGTCACCGACACGCTGGACTCCACCAAGTACCCGGCCCCGAAGTACGGCCTGCGCGACTTCGACGTCCAGGCCCGCGTCGCCGGCCAGTGGGTCACGCTCGCCTCGGTCCGCGGCAACACCGCGGGCTCGGTCACCTCGTCGTTCCCAGCGGTCCAGGCGGACGCGGTGCAGATCGTGGCGCTGGATTCCAACGACCACGCGTACTCGCGGATCGTGGAGCTGCAGGCCTTCGCGAGCTGACGGATCAGTCGCGGGGCACGACGATGTGCACCGCGGCCTCTTCGGCCGACGCGGCGCCGCCGTCGACGCCGGCGTCGGCGGCGTACAGCTCGTCGTCGAGGTCGGGGCCGAAGCCTTCGTCCTGGGCGACGAGCCGGCCGGCGCGGGTGTCGCCGACCTCGTCGTCCAGGAGCTCGCCGTCGGTGTCCGTGGCGTCGCCGAGGTCGTCGCCCTCGTCGTCGGTGAAGTCGGGGAGCTCGCGCGCGAGGCGGCCCGCCCAGCTTTCGCCGGTGTGCTCCTCCGCGGGCGTCATGCCCCAGTCGCGGACGGCCAGCGGCTTCTCCGGCGGCGAGTAACCCTCGTCGTACGGGTCGCCGTCCTCGAGAGTGTCCTCGGGGTCGAGCACGCCGGTGTCGGCGTTGTCCTCGATGTCGTCGTCCACGAACGGCTCCTTTCTCCGTGCCCTCGATGTGCAGATTACGCACCGGCGCCGATGTCCCTCGACCGGTGGGTGTCGGTGGAGATCGCTACCCTTGCGCGCGGCTACGGACGTGGAGGGGTCAGTGACCGAGTGGAGCGGGCCGACGCTGCTGGCCCTGTTCGGTGGGTTCGGCTTGGCGTTCCTGCTCGTGGTGCCCTACGCCGTGTTCAGCTACCGCCGCCGCGGTGAATTCGGGCCCGGGCGGGCGTTCGCGGCGCTCGGGTTCCTCGTCTACTGCTGCGCGCTGATCACCTACACGCTCATGCCGACACCCGACATCGACGCCGCCTACTGCGCGACCCACGAGTCCCTGCGTCACCCGGTCCTCAACCCGCTGCAGTTCGTGGCGGACATGAAGCAGTTCCACACGGGCCTGCTCGGCAACCCGGCGCTGCGGCAGGTGCTGTTCAACGTCGCGCTGTTCGTGCCGTGGGGTGTGTTCCTCCGACGCCTGTACCTGAAGGGCCCGGCGTTCGCGATCGCCTCGGGGTTCGGAGTGTCGCTGTTCATCGAGACCACCCAGCTCACCGGGGTCTGGTTCCTGGTCGAATGTCCCTACCGCCTGTTCGACACGGGTGACCTGCTGTCCAACACCGTCGGTGCCGCAGTGGGCGCGCTGGTCGCCCCGGTGCTCGGCCGACCGCACGAGCGCCTCGACGCCAAGGCACCGCGCCCCGTTCGCAGCGGCCGGCGCCTGTTCGGCATGCTGCTCGACCTGATCGCGGTGACGTTGCTGGGGGTCGCGCTGAACGTCGCCGTGGTCGCCATCCAGCTCCTGCGCGACTCGCACAGCCTGCGGGGCCCCGGCGACCCCGTGCTGAACGCGGTGCTCGGCGAATGGGTGCCCGCCCTGGTCCTGCTGCTGGTGGTGCCCCTCGCGGGCAACGGTGCGACGCCGGGCCAGCGCGCGGTGCTCCTGACCGAAGTGACGAAGGACGACGAAAAGCCCTCCGCGCTGCGGATGGTGATCCGGTTCGTGATCGGCTCAGGCGGGTACTTCGTGGCGCTCGGCATCGCCACGGCGACCGCGTCGCCCTCGACGTTCACCGGGTTGTGGCTCCTGCTGAGCGGCGTGTTCGCGATCTTCACCCGCGGGCACCGGGGGCTGTCCGGGCTGGTGTCCGGGCTGCGCGTGGCCGATGCCCGGCGCGGACACGTCGGCGTTCAGAGCGACCCGGCCCAGATGGAAGCCGGCAGCAGGTAGGGCCGCAGCAGCGCGGTCAGCTGCGGATCACCGCGGTCGTGGAGGGTGTTCTCGGCCAGCCGCCGGGTGACGCCGGCGAGGAAGTCGGCGAGTTGCACACGCGGGTCGGTGCGGGAGTCGACGAAGTGCACGTCGCGGCCGAGCAGGGTCGCGAGGCGCGCCGGCGTGAGCGAGGGCTGCTCGTCGTGCACGACGGTGGCCGGACGCCAGTGGGTGACCGTGTCGACGAGGGCCGGCATGAGCGGGTCGAGCGGCGGCACCAGCGCCGGGTCGGCGAGCAGCCGCGACCGAAGGCCGCTGACGTGGTCGCGGGCGGGCGCGTAGGGCGCGGTCACGTCGTGCTGGGCGAAGAACTCCGCCGGAGTCAGCACCGGGCGACGCTGCGAAGTGCGCAGCAAGGCCGTGAACGACTGCAGGAACTCGGTCCACCGCCGCGCGCCGTGGACCCGGGGCCCGCTCCGGTGCAGCGCGAGCGCACGGTCGTCGGGCCGGCGCCGCAGGCAGTCCGGGTAGGGCGTCTGGTCCACGAGCAGGTCCACCACCTTGCCGGTGAGGAACACCGCCTTGTCGACCAGCACGACCCCCGCCCGGCCCGCCAGCGGTCCCGACGGTCCCAGCAGCCACACCAGCGCCGCCCGGTTCTTCGCGCGCAGCAGGTGGTTCGCCTTGTACTCCACCGCGGGTGACCCGATCCGCTCCCGCAGCTCGGCGACGCACTCCGCGGCGGCTTCGCGCTCTACCCGCACGCCGGCGTGCGCGAACACGGAGGTGTTCGCCCCGACGAGGTTCACCCCCTCCGAACCGGACTCGTCGCACGCGATCGTGCCGGACAGTCGCACCGCGCGAATCCTGCCAGATCTCGGCCGACCGGGGCACCGGATTTCCCGGCCGGAGCCCGGTTCGCTGGTCCACAGTGGACCTAGCCCAGCGTGAACGGATCCCGGGTACCTCCGGTCAGCTCCACCCAGATCGCCTTCTCCTCCAAGTACTCGTCGACCGCGTGCACACCGTTCTCCCGGCCCAGCCCCGAGTTCTTGAACCCGCCGAACGGCACCGAAGGCGCCACCACCCGGTAAGCGTTGATCCACACCGTGCCCGCGCGGAGGCGCCCGGCGACCCGGTGCGCGCGGTGCACGTCCTTCGTCCACACGGCGCCCGCGAGTCCGTACGGCGTGTCGTTGGCCAGCTTCACGGCTTCGTCCTCGTCGGTGAACGTCAAGGCCGCCAGCACCGGGCCGAACACCTCCTCGCGGTACACCGTCGACTCCGGCGTAACCCCGGTGAGCACGGTCGGCTGAACGAAAAGCCCGCCCAGCCCCGGGTCCGCGACGCCGCCGTAGGCCACCGTCGCCCCTTCGGCGCGCGCGGTTTCCAGGTACGACAGCACCTTGTCGTACTGCGGCTGGTTCGCCACCGGGCCCATCTCGGTGTCCGTCGCGGTCGGGTCACCCAGGCGGATCGCCGCGGCGCGGCGGGCGACCAGGCGCACGAGCTCGTCGTGCACGTCGGCGTGCACGATCAGGCGCGAGCCGGCCATGCAGGTCTGGCCGGTGGCCGCGAAGACGCCCGCCACGACGCCGTTCGCGGCAGCCTCCAGGTCGGCGTCCGGGAACACCACCTGCGGCGACTTGCCGCCGAGCTCCAGCGTCACCTTCACCAGGTTGTCGGCCGCGGCCTTCGCCACGGCCCGCCCGGTGGCCGTCGACCCCGTGAACGCGACCTTGTCCACGCCCGGGTGCCCCGCCAGCGAAGCCCCGGTCTCGCGCGACAGCCCGGTGACGACGTTCACCACGCCGGGCGGGAAACCGGCTTCCGTGACCAGCGCCGCGAACCCCAGCGTCGAAACGGGCGAGTGCTCCGAGGGCTTCACGACCACCGTGCACCCGGCCGCCAGCGCCGGCGCGAGCTTCCAGGTCAGCAGCAACAACGGTGAGTTCCACGGCGTGATGGCCGCAACCACCCCGACTGGCTCACGGCGGGTGTAGACGAGGTAGTTGGGATTGGGCGACGGGATCTGCCGGCCCTCGATCTTGTCCGAGAGGCCGGCGAAGTAGTGGTACCAGCCGCCGAGCGCGGTGAGCTGGCCGAGCATCTCGCGCAGGAGCTTGCCGGAGTCGTTGACCTCGAGGCGCGCGAGCCGTTCGGCGTTCTCGCCGATCAGGTCGCCCAGCCGGCGCAGCAGCGCGGCCCGGGTGAAGCCGGTGGCGGAGCCCCATTCGCCGTCGAGGGCGGCGCGGGCCGCGCGCACGGCGGCGTCGACGTCTTCGGGGCCGCCGTCGGGCAGCACGGCCCACGGCTCGCCGGTGTAGGGGTTGCGGGATTCGAACGTCTTGCCGCTGAGCGCGTCGACGGCGTGACCGCCGATGAGCATCTTGAAGTGTTCGGGCATCGGCCCACCTCTCCTCGGTCTCGCTTCGGACGGTACGTCCGCGGACCGAGCCGGCACCAGACCCGCGGATTCAGCCGAGCGGCACAGGCGTCCACAAAGGACTTTGTCGACGCCGTCACAGACGCGGGCCGCCGGGAGCGCGGCGAACGCACCGCACTCCCGACGGCCGGGCGGTCGGACGCCGGGGGCGGTGATCCCAGTGCACAGCCGCCGGCGTGTGCCGACCTGGTGAGAGGAGCGAGCTGGAAGATCATTTCGAACGTAACCCACACCCCGGCGGGGCTGCCAGTACTGTTCCCCGATCGAGGCGGTGTGAACAATGCACCTGTGCTGTCCGACGCGAGCGGCGGGGAACCGAAGATGAGCCAGAACACCGACGCCCCACTCGGCGCGCCGTGGGCGCACCAGCAGCAAGAGCCCCTCCCGCCGGTCCCGGCCGCGCCGCCGGTCCCGGCCGCGCCGCCGGGCCCGGGCGAGCCGCCGCGGCGCAGGCGGCCGTGGCGGGCCGTGCTGATCTCACTCGGTCTGGTGGTGCTGCTGGCGCTCGTCGGGGTCGCCGTGGGCCACTACGCGTGGGGCCCGAAGGCCCCGCCCGCGCCGCCGGCGAGCCAGGTCCGGGCCACGCCGTCGTTCGACGTCGCCGCAGTGGTCGCGAAGGTCAGCCCCGCCGTGGTGGACATCGACGTGGAGCTGGGTCTCGACGGCGGTAGCGCGGCGGGCACGGGCATCGTGCTGAGCGCCGACGGCCTGGTGCTCACCAACAACCACGTCGTCGAGGGCGCGACCTCGATGCACGTGACCGACGTCGGCAACGGTCGCGGCTACGACGCCACCGTGCTCGGCTACGACCGCAGCCACGACATCGCGCTGCTCAAGCTCGCGAACGCCTCGGGCCTCGTCACCGCGACGCTGGGCGAATCGGGCGCGGCGAAGATCGGCGACGGCGTGGTCGCGATCGGCAACGCGGGCGGGCTCGGCGGGGCGCCCAGCGCGTCACCGGGCAAGGTCACGGCGCTCGGGCGGCAGGTCACCGCGGCCGACGAGATCACCGGCGCCACAGAGACGCTCACCGGCCTGCTGCAGGTCGACGCCGACATCCAGTCGGGCGACTCCGGCGGGCCGCTGGCCGACGAACAGGGCCGCGTGATCGGCGTCGACACGGCCGCGAACGCCGGCTACGTGTTCGACGAGGGCCTGCGACCGCACGAGGGCTTCGCGATCCCCATCGCGACGGCCACCGACATCGCGCAGCGCATCCTGGCGGGCAAGGCGTCGGACACCATCCACATCGGCCCCAGCGCGTTCATCGGCCTCACCGTGGTCGACGGCGGCAACGGCACGGGCGCGCTCATCAAGTCGGTGGTCGCGGGCGGGCCGGCGGCCAAGCTGGGCCTCAAGGCCAACCTGCTCGTGGTGGGCATCGACGGCAAACCGGTCATGTCGGCCACGGCGTTGATCGCGCTCATGGACACCCACCACCCGGGCGACCAGCTGCACGTCACGGTCGCAGGGCAGGGCGGCAAGACGGCGACTGTGACGCTCGTCCCCGTGAGCGGCCCCATCGGCTGAGGTTGTGCGCTCCGCCAAATGGAGGACGAACGGGCACCGTCCGTGGAAGAAGGTGCGGGGTAGGCCGCGCAAGGCATTCGTCCGTTCAGGGGAAGTGTTGACTGTCGCGGGGTGCGAAGCGGCCACTGTGGGTGGTGGTCGCCGACGGTGCACCTCGTGCGGACGGCCCCGGGTGCTGTCCTACAGTTCTGCGCATCAGGGCAAGGGTGATCTTGCCGGTTCGGGGAGGGTGGTCCGGAATGGCCGGGTTGAGGACTCGTCACCGCCAGCAGGTGGCCGACGAGGCGCTCGTCCGCTCGTTGTTCGAGGAGCACGGAAAGGCGATGCTCGCCTACGCCACGAGACTCCTCAACGACCGCGCGGCCGCCGAGGACGTGGTGCAGGAAGCCCTGGTGCGCGCCTGGCGCAACCCGGACAGCCTCGTCAACGGCAAGGGTTCCGTGCGCGGCTGGCTGCTCACCGTGGTGCGCAACCTGGTGATCGACAAGGTCCGCGCGCGTGACGCGCGCCCGGCCGAGGTCGCCGAGTCGCCGACCACCGTGCCGGTGGAGCACGACCACGCCGACCACGTCGTGGACTCCATGGTGGTCCTCTCGGCCCTGGAAGGCCTCTCGCCCGAGCACCGCGAAGTCCTGGAGCAGATGTACCTGCACGGCCGCACCGTCACGGAGGCCGCCGACGTCCTGGGAATCCCGCCGGGAACCGTGAAGTCCCGCTCGTACTACGGTTTACGGGCGTTGCGGGAGAGGTTCCAGGACCAGCGGGTGGGGGCGGCATGATGAGCGGGTTCAGCGGGGACGATCACGCGGACCTCGCCGGCTACGTCGCCGGGGACGTCTCCGCGGAGGAGAAGCAGACGATCGAGGCGCACCTCGCCGGCTGTGCGGACTGCCGCGCGGAGGTCGCGTCGCTGCGCGAAATGCAGGAGTTCCTGGGCGAAGTGCCACCCGAAGCGCTGCTCGACGGCCCGCCCGAGGGCGGCGACCTGCTGCTGCAGCGCACGCTGCGCCAGGTGCGTTCCGAGGCGCGCAGCTCGGCCGGGCGCGGTCGGTTCCTGGCCGCCACGGCCGCCGTTGTCGTCGCTGCGGCCGCGATGGGCGTCGGTGTCGTGGTCGGCAAGGCGGGTTCGCCCGCGGGCCCGGCCGTGGCCGTTCCGCCGCCGCCCGCCCCGGTGCCGACCACCGCGTCGAGCACCGTGCCCGGCACCAAGGTCCTCAGTGGCACCTCGGGCGACGTCCGTCTCACGGCGAGCCTCGTCCCGGCCGCCGGCTGGGTTCGCGTCGAGGCCGCGGTGACGGGTATCCCGGCCGGCGAGAAGTGCCGCCTGATCGTCGTCGGCAAGAACGGCGACCGCGAGATCGCCGGCGGCTGGCTCGTGTCCCAGAAGGCTGTGCACGATGGAGCGGACCTCAACGGTTCCGCCCTCGTCGACCCCTCTCAGGTCACTTCGATCGTGGTTGAGAATACCGAGGGCCACCGCTTCGTGGAAGCGAACGTCTGACCTTCGGGCGCTTCCTGCCCCGGCAGGTGGTGCGTTCGGGCAAACCGAGAGCCGTGGTCCACTTCGGACGGCCAGACCCGGCTGCGTGTGCATTTCGCGTGCCGCACTGGCGGTGTTGGCCGATGGGGTAATGTCAGCGGCTCTCGTGGCTATTGCATTCTTGCGCGCAGCACTCATGGGCGCCACGAACTCGCGGAACCTGACGATATTCGTCCGGATTTGCGCGTTTCCTTGGCCTCATAACCCTTCCGTAAGAGGTCTTACGCGGGGGTTTTTGCCCGAAGGGCGCTAGCGTTGCGAGGCGCCGGGTTCGCCTTCGCGGCCCGCGCATTCTTCCTATTCCCCTTTGTTGTTCCCGAGGAGTTTTCGATGCCAAGAATCGGTCGCCGCAAGGCGGTCCTCACTTCGGTGCTCGGTGTGGCAGTGGCTTCGGTGCTCGCGTCAGTGGCCGTGACCCAGGCCGGCGCCGCGACGGACACCGGCGGTCACGCGCCGGGCACGGGTGCCACGTCGGGCACCCTTCCCGCTGCCAAGACCATCCTGCCGAGCGCGGTGAAAATCGACCTGCAGAACGAATACGTCCGGCTGCCGCTGCACAGGGGCGAGTTCAACGGCCAGACGGTGTGGTACGTCGTGACCGAGGCGTCCGACCAGGGTCCGGCCGACGACTTGGGCCTCAACTACGCGCCGAAGCTCGCGAACGCGTCCATTGGCTGTGACAGTTGTGTGCAGAACGTCACGCTCGCCGCCGCGCAGGGCAACGTTTTCGACGAAGCCACCGTGCACTTCGCCGGGATCCCCGACTTCAGCCCGAAGCGGGTACTGACCGCGGGTCCGAGCGGTTTCCCGCCCAGCCAGGCCGTTCCCGGCTCGGTCGGGGACGCGAAGTACAGCCCGTTCATCAGGATCGCCGGCTCGCAGACCGTCTACAACGCCCCGATCGTCGCGGTCGGCGACGGCCCGTTCGACGTCGATCAGCACACCAACACCGCCGACCGCGTGCTGGCGGTGCACCCGGCGGCCAAGTCCACGGGGCAGTCGCAGTTCCACGGCGCGTCCGTCGACCTCCTGCTCGTGCGCGGATTCGACTCGGGCAAGCCGATCCTCTACATCTCGACCGACGCCAGCGACGCCGCGACCGCGGTTCTGGAGCGAGCCACTTACGTGCCCGCGCTGAACGGCACGGCCTTCACCGGCGGCGACGACTTCCTCGGTAGCGTCCGCGAGCGTATCTTCCCCTTCACCAACGGACAGACCGGCGCGAACAACCCGCAAGCGCAAGGCCTCGCGCACCTGATCAAGGACGGCCATGCGAGCGAAGACGCAACGCTGAACAACAAGCCGCTGCTCAAGGCGCTCAGCGAAGGCGGGGACGCACTCAACATCCAGGGTGACTTCCCGACCCTGACGGAGAACAACCGTCGCGCGGCCTACAGCCCGCTCTGGGAGGCACAGTTCGGCGAGTGGACCCCGAAGGCCGTTGCGCAGGGGCTGAACACGCGCCAGACCGACGAGTTCCAGATCCTGAAGCTCGCTGCCCAGCGCCCCGATCTGCTCACTGCTCCGGGCGGAGCGCCGTACGGGAGTGTAAAGGCGCTCATCGACTGTCCGGTGGTGGGCTATCTGACCACCGAGCCGACCGAGGACCTCATCGATCCAGTTCCGGGTTCGGCGGTGGACTTCTCCGGCGCCTACTTCCAAGGCTGACGTAATTCTGTGCGGGCTGCCCGGGTGGGGCAGCCCGCACAGCTGTTTCCGTTCCTGACTTCGAATCGGGCGTCTCGGTCTTACTTCCGGAGCCGTGGGCCATTCCGGGACGCGTGTCCTCAGTCGGTGACCGACAGCGGGTTCACGTCTCAGCCGGACGGGGCCGGATTACGGGCACTGGCAGCGCGGCTGCGTCACCGCGCTGGCCATGGTTCTGGAAGATCCGCCGGCCCCGGCGGTGCGTGGCGCAAGGATCGTGCCCCAGGTCCAGCACTACCTTCTCATCGCGCAAGATCTCGAACTCTCAGGCTCTGCCGTGATTCGGCCAGAGGTGCGCCGAAGCCGCGCGAGGTCCGGACGCCTCGGTCGCCAGTGCGGTCGCCTCGATGCTGTGCACGCGCAGCACCTCAGGTTGCCCGCAATGGCAGAGAACCTCTCGGGTTCAGTTCAGACCACGAAGGAAAGGGCGATTTCCGACAACGCGTGCACTCATGCAGCAGCCCTCGCGGTGAGTCGACGCCTTCCGCACCGCTGAGGAGCCAAGGGTCGATTTCGGACGGTCCCGGGGCGGGCGGAAACACTCCCGCCCGCCGACGGGAGCCGGCGCTAGTTCCGGTACCGGAACAGGATCCGGCCTCGGCTCAGGTCGTACGGGCTCAGCTCCACCAGGACCCGGTCGTAGGGCATCATCTTGATGAAGTTCTTCCTGATCTTGCCGCTGATGTGGGCGAGCACGTGGTGCCCGTTCGGCAGCTCGACCTTGAACCGCGCGTCGCGCAAGCACTCCACGACGGTTCCCTCGACTTCGATCCCGCCGTTAGCGGCCATGGCGCACCAGCTCCAGAACGCTGCCGGCGCGCCGGGCGCCGATGCCTTGAACAACGCCGTCGCGGCTACGTTGGCCTCGTTCACCTCGGCCGACGCCCGCTCGATCCCGGCCTGGTGCAGGACGCCCAGCGAGTGGACCAGCAGCGCGCGGGCGATGCCGCGGCGTTGCCGGGAGGCGCGGACGGCGACGAGCCCGATGCGAGGCAGGCGCGTCACCTGGACCACACGGGTGAAGGCCACGTACTCGCCGTTTTCCGCCGCCGCGGCGTACTTCGCCGGGTCGACGATGGCGCGAGCTGGTCGAAAACGCTGCGGTGCCAAGCGTCGACGCTGAGGAAGACCCGGCCGTCGGCGCGCGTGGTGGCTTCGGCGCGGCCGGTGACGCGGTCGTCGTGCAGTGCGTGCCACAACCGCGGTGCGACGCGGGTGATCTCCACCGCGGGATGGCCCGCGGTGAAACGCAGAGTGTTCATGGTGGTCACCTTTCGGGAGTGCCTCGAAGGCGCTCCCGGCAACCCCTAGGTCAGTCGCCCGACCGTGACGACGAGGGGAGCACCCACATCGAAACAGCGTTCATGGGTCTCACCTCCCGGTGTCGAGTCACGGTCCCCGGAACGATAGCGGTGGGGTGGCGCCGTGCCCACTGATTTTCTCCTCAGCCGAACTTGCTGGTGAGCCAGGTGCGGGCGTGCTGCCACGGCTCGTCGGCGGGGTCGATCACGCGGAAGTGGTCGACGCCGGGGAGCTCGGTGAAGGTGACGTCGTCGCCGGCTTGCCGGGCGGCTTCGACGTAGACACGGCTGTGGTCGACCGGCACGCGGACGTCGGCGGCGCCGTGGACGATCAGCTGGGGCACGCCGATCGGCACGCGCGTGAGCGGCGAGGCGGCCGGGTCGGGCGAGGGCAGGAACAGGCTCGCGGCGCCCTCCCCGAGTCCTTCGGCGGCGCTGCGGGGTACGTCGGTGATGGGGGCGAGGCCGATGACGGCGTCCCGTTTCGCGGACTTCGCCGCCAGGAGCGCCAGGTGACCGCCCGCGGAGTGGCCGACCGAGATCGTCGGCAGGCCCTCGGCGACGGGGACGGCGGCCATGGCGGCGAGGACGTCGTCGAGGGTCTGGGGCCAGCCGCCGGTGTCGCCGTCGATGCGGCGGTACTCGAGGTTCGCGACGAGCCAGCCGGCGGCGACGAGGTCCGCGGCGAGGGCGTCCATCAGGTGCAGGTCGTGCTGGGCGCGCCACCAGCCGCCGTGGATCAGGAAAGCCGTGCCGCGCACAGGGTTTTCGCCGTGCAGCTCGACGAACTGGCTGGGTTCGCCGCCGTAGCGGATTGTCCTCATTCCTCCATTAGATCAGGGTCGTGGGCTGGTTCACCGCAGCAGCTCGTGGACCTTCGCGAGCCCTTCGTACGAAGCGCGGTACGCCTCGTACAGCCGCGTCAGGTCCGCCTGCGGCTCGAACACCCGCTCCACGACGACGGTCGCGGCCGCCGCCGTCTCGACGTCGGGCTGCAGTCCGGCACCGACAGCGCCGAGCAGCGCGGCCCCGAGCGCGGCGCTGTCGTGCACGCGGAGGCGTTCGATCGGCCGGCCGAGGACGTCGGCGTGCAGCTGCGTCCACAGATCGCTGCGCGCGCCGCCGCCGGAGAACGTGAGGGCGGGCAGCCGGAAGCCGCACGCCTGTTCCACCTGCTCCAGCACGTGGCGCGCGGAGAACGCGACGCCCGTCAGCACCGCGCGCGAGAGGTCCGCTCGTGTCGCCGAGGAGGTCAGTCCGAGGAAGCTGCCGCGGACGTCGGCGTCCCAGAGCGGTGCGCGTTCGCCTTGCAGGTAGGGGGTGAAGACGATTCCGGCCTCGCCGCCGGCCGCCGTTTCGAACACCTCGGGCACGGTCTGCCCGGACGCCTGGGCCCACCACCGGACGGCCTCGCCCGCGGCCTGCGTCGGGCCGGCGTGGACGTGGAGGTCGCCGCGGGGCGGGAACGTCACGATGCCCTTTTGCGCCCCGCCCCTTCGGGAAGCACCCGCGACGACCAGCGACGTGCCGCACGAGATCATGCCGCGGCCCGGCTCAGTCGTGCGCGTGCCGAAGACGGCACCGAACGCGTCCATCGTGCCGACGACCACCGGCGCGCCGTCGAGGTGCTGTGCCGGACCCAGCGGCTTCTCGGGCTCGAGGAGCTCCGGCAGGCGTTCACCGAGCCCGTCGACGAGGGCGACGGCCTCGGGCAGGTAGCCGCGCGCGCTGGCGATCCTGACTCCGGACAGCTTGTCGGTCGCCACGCGCCCGGTGAGGCGGGCGCCGATGAAGTCCTTGGGGCTGAGGATCCACCGCGCTCCGGCCCATTTTGCCGGCTCGTGCCGCGCGAACCAGGCCGCTCGCGCGCCGACGAACGAGGCGTCCAGGGCGACGGGGCCGCCCCAGATGCGTTGCTTGTCCTCGGGGGTGAACCGGGCGTCGAGCTCTCGTGCGATGTCTGCGCATCGCTGGTCCTGCCAGATGACGGCGGGAGTCAGGGGGTTGAGGTTCGCGTCGGCGAGGAGGTGGGTGTTGACCTGGCTGACGATGCCGGCGGCTTGGATTTTCGCCTCGGGCAGCTGCCCGAGGACGGCGTTGATCGCGGTGACGGTGGCGCGCCACCAGCCCTCGGGGTCCTGCTCGGCCCAGCCGGGTTTCGGGCGGCTGATGGGGTAGGCGACGCTGTTTGTCGCGTGCGGCCGGCCGTCCGCCCCGAAGGCGGCCACTTTCACGGCGGTGGTGCCGATGTCGATGCCGAGGACCACCGGGTTGTCGTTCATGGGAGAGATGTATCAAATCCCGCTACGGTCGCGGGATGACGACACCCGCCGAAGCCTTCCTGGCCGCTTACCACGACCGGAAACCCCGCGCGATTCCGATCTGATCGATTCGTGCCGGGTCGTCGGCGACGGGCGCACGAGCTACGAGGTGCTCGCCGCGCGGCTGTCGGGTGTGCGGCGCGTGCTCGACCTGGGCTGCGGAGACGGCTCACTGCTGGCGGCGTTCGGCGGAGGTGCTGGCGGGCGTGGACCTGTCTGCGGCGCATCTCGATCTGGCGCGCGCCCGGCCCCAACTCGCCGCGGCGGATCTGCGGCGGGCGCGGGTGCAGGAGCTGCCGTTCGCGGATGGTTCGTTCGACGCGGTCGTGTCGCACATGGTGCTGATGCTTCTGCCTGACGCCGACGCGGTCATCGCCGACGCTGCCCGCGTGCTGGCGCCGGGCGGGTGTTCGCCGCGGCCTTCAGCGGTGGCGTCACGGGGGCGCTGAAGGTGTTCATCGAACTGGCGATCCCCTTGTTCGACGAGGTTCCCGCCGACCGCCGAGTCCACGTCGGCAACCCCCGCGTCCGGCGCCGCGAGAGCCTCGACGAGATGCTCGGCGCGGCCGGCTTCGAGCCCGCCTCCTGGGACCTCATCGAACTCGACTTCGGCGGGCCTGCTTCTGACGTGTGGGCTCGGTGCTGCGAAACGTTCTACCCGGTGGACACTTTGGATTCCGCGCAGTTGCGGCGGCTTGAATCGGCGTTCGGAGAGCAGACCCGGTGTTCTGCCGAGGACGGTCGATTGCGTGCGGGGATGAACATGCGGATCGTGGAAACGCGACTACGGGCGGATTTGTCGCGCTGATGGCGGGGCTTTGGCGCACCGAACGCGCCTGTCGCTGCGGGAATTACTCGACCTGGAGGAGCCTGCCGGCTGGGGGCAGTTGCTCGGCCCGCGGCGGGTCTGGTTCAGACAGCCCCGCCCGCCAGCCAGCCCACCTCTCCCCTGGACGAGTGAGTCCCAACTGAGCACGTACAGCCGGAACTGCGCCGAGTGCGGCGGTGTGAAGCCGAGGGTCGTTGCTCGCCACAGCCGTTGCGCGCAGGACCGAATCCGCGATTGGCGAAACGCGGCGACGCCGAGATCATCCCGAACTGATGTCGAAGTCATGACGACACCGGGGAGCTCTGGCTGCGGGAGTACCACGACCGCAAGCCGGATTCGCAGTCTGTGCTCATCGAGGCCGGGCGCGTGGTCGGGGATGGGCGGACGAGTTACGACGTGTTCGCCGAGCGGGTCGGCGAACCGGCCCACGTGCTGGACCTCGGGTGCGGCGATGGGGCGCTGCTGGCCCGGTTCGCGTGGAACGGGACGACGCAGCTCGCCGGGATCGATCTGTCCGCGGGGGAGCCGGAGCCGGCGGCGCGGGTCCTCGGACCGGACGGGGCGTTCGCGGCGCTGGTGGGCGGGGGCGGCGCGATCGGGGCGCTGGAGGTGTTTTCCGAGTTCGCGAAGCCAAGTTCGACGCGGTGCCGGAAGAGCGCACGCCGCAGATCTACGGGACCGCAGGACGCGCAGTGCCGAAGGTTTCGACGAGGTGCTCGGGCCAGTGGGCTTCGAACTCGTTGTGTGGTAGCAGATCGTGGTGGATTTCGCGGCACCGCCGGAGCAGGTGTGGGTCACGTGCTGTGAGACGCTCTACCCCTCATCGACACTGGATGACGAGCAGCTCACCACGCTGCGCGCCGAGTTCACCGAGGTGACGCGTGAGCTGCTGACCGCCGACGGCATCCTGCCCGCGGCCGTGCGGCTCAACATCGCCCGAACGCGCCTGGCGGAGTGACGATCCGCGCTAACGTCTCGCCATGACGTCCGCCGAGGAGTTCCTGCGCAGCTACCACGACGCCCGCCCGGATGCCGCGTCCGAGCTGGCCGGGCGGGGCCGCGTCGAGGACGACGGGCGTACCGTGTACGAGGTCTTCGCCGACCGCTTGCCCGAGGCAACGGCCGTGCTGGACCTCGGGTGCGGCGACGGCGCGCTGCTCGCCGAGCTCGGCCGGCGCGGGGTGGCGAAGCTCGCTGGCGTCGACCTTTCGCCCGGGCAGCTGGCGTCGGCCGGCAAACGGTCCGAGCTGGCCCAGGCCGATTTGCGCCAAGGGCGAGCGCAGGAGCTGCCCTTCGAGGACAAGACGTTCGACACCGTCGTGTCGTTCATGGCGCTGATGCTGATGACCGACGTCGAGCAGGTCGTCGCCGAGGCCGCCCGGGTGCTGGCCCCGGGCGGCACGCTCGCGCTGGGCGTCGGGGGTGGCGGGCGCGAGGCGATGGAGATCTTCCTCAAGGTGGCGCGGCCGTTGTTCGCCGTGGTGCCCGAGGAACGCCGGGTGCCGGCCGCCGGTGATCCCCGCACCCGCACGCGCGAAGGCCTGGACGAATTGCTCACGCCGGTGGGCTTCGAACCCGCGACGTGGGAGCGGATGGTCGTCGACTTCGGCGGCACGCCCGACGAGGTCTGGCAGACCTGCCACGACAGCTACTACCAGATGGCGACCCTCGACGACACGCACAAAAAGGGCCTGCGCACCGCGTTCACCGTCGCCACGCGCAACCTCGTGACACCGGAAGGCCGGCTGGCGGCGTCCGCGTGCATCGACGTGGCAGTCACCCGGCTGCGGTGACGGCGCCGAACCAGCGTGCCAGCGCCTTTTCCAGCTCGCTCACGTCCGGCTCGGCGTCGGAAGAAGCCCAGGCGACGTAGCCGTCGGGCCGGATCAGCAGCGCCGTCGCGTCGATCTGCGCGGCCGCGGTGACCGTGTCCACCCGGTCCCGCCACGCCGCAGCAGCCGAGGCGACCGAGCCGTCCGCCGTCAGGTCGACGAGCACCGGGCGGGCCGCGCGATACGCCGCGGCGAGGGCGTCCGAAGGCAGGTCCGGTGCCCAGCGGCCGACGAGCGGGTGCGGGTCGTCGCCGTAGCGGATGTCCGCGCCGGACAACAGGTCGGCGAGGTGCTGGGTCACGTCCTGGTAGCCGAGGAGCTCGTCGAACAGTTCGCGCAGCGCCGTGACTTCCGGGCCGGGCGCGGTCAGCGCGCCCTGCGCCTGCGTGTGCATCACAACCCGACGGCTGACCGGGCGGCGCTCGGCGTCGTAGGTGTCGAGGAGGCCGTCCGGCGCCCAGCCGTGGACCTCGGCGGCGAGCTTCCACGCCAGGTTCGCGGCATCCTGCAGCCCCAGGTTCAGGCCCGGCCCGCCGATCGCGGAGTGCACGTGGGCGGAGTCGCCGACGAGGAGCACGCGGCCGGTGCGGAAGGTCGACGCCAGGCGCGTGTTGGCGCTGGACACGCGGCGCAGCTGGTGGGGCCCGGGGCCGGTCGGCGCGTCGAGCGGCAGGTCGGTGCCGAGGACCCGGCGGACGCTGGCGCGGACCTCGTCGAGTGTCGGGCGCTGTTCGTCCGGTGTTTGTGGACGGTCGCGTTCGGACGAAGAGATCAGTGGCGCCGCGTTCGGGAACGGGGCGAACACGAACAGTCCCGTCTCCGTGCGGAAGTGGCGGAACGGCGGCACAATGCCGATGCCGTCGAGGCGCAGCCCGCCGGTGGCCGGGTCGCGCAGAGAGTCCGGCACGCTCGCATGCGCGGCATAGGAAACGACGTTGTCCCTTGTGACGCCGGGGAAATCGATGCCGGCGAGCTTGCGGACGGTGCTGCGTCCGCCGTCGGCACCGACCAGGAACGGGCTGTCCACAGTGTACTGACCATCGGGCCCGGTCACGGTGACGTGCACCGATTCGTCCTGTTCGAAGCCGCTCACCTCGTGGCCACGGCGGATTTCCACGCCCAGGGAGAGCGCTTGCTCCTCGAGTGCGCGCTCCAACTCGCGCTGCGGCTTCGGCAGGATGTACACGGGGTTGACCGGCAAGCGCGCGAGGTCGAGTGGGAACGCGCCGAACATGAACTGCGGCGCGGGCACCGGCCGCGCCTCGCCGCTGAGCCTTTCATAGAGGCCACGGCGGTGCAGCAGCCGCACGACCTGGCCGACGAGCCCGTTGGCCCGCTGCTCCTCGCTGCGCCGGGTGAGCCGTTCCAGCACCACGGGCCGGACGCCGGCCAGGCTGAGTTCGCACGCCAGCATGAGCCCGTTGGGCCCACCGCCGGCGATCACGACGTCGATCGCGGGCATGGTTTCTCCTCGGGAGAAGGGCAGAGATCAGGGAAGGGAGACGGTCACCGCACCGAAAGCCGCGCGCAGCACGTCGCTGAAGGAACCGGGCCGGTCCCCCCGCGCCCAGTGGGCCATCGCCGCGCGGATCGCGCCCCCGGCGGCGGTGGCGACGAGCACGGGGTAGAGGTCGTGGTCGGCATCGGTGCCGGTGCGGTCCGCAATCGCCTGTGCGAGCGCGATCTCGGCCGCCACATGGGCTTTCTGGAACTCGCCCTGCAGTGCGGGCTCGGCGACCATCAGCTGGAGGCCCTGTGTCCACTGTGGATCCGGGGTGGACCGGCCACCGTCGGCCGCGAACCGCGTGAGCGCGGCTTCGGTGATGGCGGTCCAGAGCGGTTCGTCGGCCGGCCGCGCACGCAGCAGGTCGGCGATGTCACGGGCCCGGTCGTGGTGGCGGGCCGCGATGGCTTCGGCCTTGCTGGAGAAGTAGTTGTTCACGGTGCGCGGCGAAACGCCGGCCTCGGTGGCGATGTCCTCGATGGTCACGTGCGCCAGACCGCGCTCGACCGTGAGCCGGATCGCGGCCCAGGAGATCGCGGTCCGCGTCTCCTGGCGGCGCCGGTCACGCAGGCTCGGTCGTTCGATCATGGCGCCAAGGTTAGCGCAAACTTGCGCATCACGCAAAGTGTGCGTGATGCGCAAGCTCGATGGATACAAGAAAGCCCAGGGCACGTGGCCCTGGGCTTTCCCGAACTCAGTCCCCGAACTCAGTCTTTGACGCCCTTCACGGCGTCCTTGACCTTGTCGGCGGCCTGCTTCAAGTTGCTCTTGCCCTGCTCCGCCTTGCCTTCGGTCTGCCACTGCTCGTTGTCGGTGGCGTTCCCGACGGCCTCCTTGGCGCGGCCCTTGAGCTCCTCGGCCTTGTTCTCAGCCTTGTCGGTCATGGTGTCGCCTCCCTTCCTCCCCCCGGCTACCCGGTCGAAGGGAGGCCAAACACCGGGACGTCAGGCGCGGACGGCGGCGAGCGCCTTGCTCCACGCCTCGACCTGGTCCAGCGTGGTGTTCAGGTAGCCGGTGTGCATCTCGGCCGGCTTGAAGACCGACATGTTCTCGAAGTCGGTGAACAGCGACAGTGCGACCTGGCTGGTCACGTGGGCGACCTGCAGGTTGCTCAGCACGAGGCGCAGCTGCTCCACGGCGCGAACGGCGCCCACGGAACCGTAACCGACGAAGCCGGCGGCCTTGTTGTTCCACTCGGCACCCAGGAAGTCGATGGCGTTCTTCAGCGGGCCCGGGATGGCGTGGTTGTACTCCGCCGTCACGAAGACGTAGCCGTCGAACTCGGCGATCTTCTCGGACCAGCGCTTGGTGTGCTCCTTGGCGTACTGACCCATGGCGGGCGGCAGCGGCTCGTCGAGGTGCGGAAGCTCGTAGTCGAGCAGGTCGAGGAGTTCGTACTCGGCCGTGCCGCGCTGCTTCGCGATGTCGAGGGCCCACTTCGCCACGGCTTCGCCGTTGCGGCCCGGACGGGTGCTGCCGAGGATGATCGCAATCTTGGTCATGTCCGACTTTCCTGGGTCGAGGGATGGTCATCGGGGTGTTCGCGCTGGTCGGGGCTTGATTCAGGCCATTTGATGACGCGTCCGCAATTTAATCTCAGCTCTGCGGACGTGTCAACGAACCGGGAGTGAGGGTCATTCCCACGGTCGGGTGAAGGATCAGTACCTTGTGTGTGGCGCCGCCCACGCGCAGGAGTGAATCGTGATCACTTCACAGGACAGCTATCCGCTCGTGATCAGGGGCGGACGGGTGCTCGACCCGGAGAGCGGCTTCGACGCGGTGGCCGACGTCGGCATCACGGGCGGCACCGTGGGTGTGGTTTCCGCAACACCACTTCGCGGCGAGCGGACCATCGACGCGACCGGTCTCGTCGTCGCGCCGGGGTTCGTGGATCTGCACAGCCACGGGCAGGCGATTCCCGAGCAGCGGCTCCAGGCGCTCGACGGCGTCACCACGGCTCTCGAACTCGAAGCCGGCATCACCCCGGTCGGCGCGGCGTACGCGCGGGCGGCCGCCGAGGGCCGGCCGGTGAACTACGGCTATTCGACCTCGTGGACGCTGGCGCGGATGGCCGTGCTCGCCGGGGCGCCGCTCGACGGCCCGCCCGACACGACCCTCCTCCACCTGGGCGACCCCGCGTGGCGCACCGAGGCGTCGGCGGCCGAGCGGGCGCGGATCTTCGAGCACCTGTCCCGGGATCTCGCCGACGGCGCGCTGGGCATCGGCGTGCTCGCCGGGTACGCGCCGCACCTCGACCCGGCCGAGTTCGTCGCCGTGGCGGAGCTGGCCGCCGAAGCCGGGCTGCCCGCCTTCACGCACGCGCGCCCGCTCGTGGACGCCGACCCGCACGTGCCCGTCGACGGCGCCGAGGAGATCGTGCGCGTCGCGGGCCAGACCGGCGTGCACCTGCACTACTGCCACGTGAACAGCACGTCGGGCCGCCAGATCGACCGGGTGCTCGGGCTCGTGGAGCGCTGCCGGCTCGAAGGCGCCGAGGTGACCACTGAGGCCTACCCCTACGGCGCCGGCTCCACGGCCATCGGCGCGGCCTTCCTGGCGCCCGAAGTCCTGGCGCACCAAGGCATCCGGCCCGATTCACTGGTGCTCGTCGGCACAGGCGAGCGCATCGCGGACGCCGGCCGGCTCGCCGAGGTCCGCGCCGCCACGCCGGGCGCTTTCGCGCTGCTGCACTTCTTCGACGAGGACGACCCCGCGCTGCTGCGTTCCCTGCTCTTCGGGGGCACCGCCATCGCGAGTGACGCCATGCCGCTGACCTGGCCCGGCCTCCGGCCCGATCCGTTGGCGTGGCCGCTGCCGCCGGGCGCGCTCGGCCACCCGCGCGGTGCGGGCACGTTCTCGCGCGCCCTCCGCAGGCTCTACCGCGAGAGCGGGAAGCTGACGTTGCCCGAGGCCGTCGCACGCTGCTCGCTGCTGCCCGCGCAGGTCCTGGACGAGGCCGTGCCGGCGTTGCGGCGCAAGGGCCGCCTGCGCGCGGGCAGCGACGCCGACGTCGTGGTGTTCGACCCCGAGCGGATCACCGATCAGGCGTCCTAGTGGACGGGACGCGGCCGTCCGAGGGGATCGCGCACGTGCTCGTGAACGGGGTCGCCGTGGTGCGCTCGGGTGAGCTGGTGCCGGACGCGTTGCCGGGCAAGCCCGTTCGTGCCTAGCCGGCCAGCGCGGCGCGCCAGGGCTCGGGCACCGGACCGGCGTACTCGACGCGCTCGGCGCCGGTGAACGTGGCCAGCTCGGCGATCGCGCGGCGCACCGCGGCACCCGCGCGGGCCGGCGCGCCGTGCTCGGCGTAGACGCCTTCCAGCTCCAGCACGCCACGGCGCCGGTCCAGCCGCGGGGCGACGCGGCCGATCAGCCGGTCGCCGTGGAGGAGGGGCAGCACGTAGTAGCCGTACCGGCGGTTGGCTTTCGGCACGTACATCTCGGTGCGGAATGCGAAGTCCCACAGCCGTTGTGTGCGGGCGCGATCGCAGATCAGGTTGTCGAACGGGGAGAGCAGCGTGGTGCGGGGCTGCCAGGGAGCGTCCAGCAGGGGCAGCCGGTCGGCGTGGACGTACCACTGCGCAGGATCCTTCTCCAGCTTCACCGGCACCACGCGCCCGGCCTCGACGAGCGACGCCAGGACCTCCGCGAGCCCGGGGTAGCGATTGCGCACGAAGTGCTGCTCGATGTCCGCCTGCCGCGCGACGCCGAGCGCCCGCAGTGCGTGCTCGGCCGACCGCGCGACGACCTCGGCCTCGGGCAGCGGCGCGCGGTCGAGCCCGGCGGGCAGGCAGCGGGAAGCCAGGTCCCACCACCGTTTCCCGCCCGCGCGCGACGCGACCATGATCTCGCCGCGGAACCACAGCACGTCGAGCATGCGCGCCACGTTCTTGCCGGTGGTCCAGCCGCCGGACACCCATGCGACGGCCGCGCGGTCCTCGAACGCGCCCGCCGGCAGGGGCCCGGCCTCGCGCAGCCGCTCGAGGATGTGCTCGCGCAGCGCGCCGTTGCCGTGCAGGAACTCGGCGACCCGCCGCCCGTACGCCGATTTGGCGGCCGGGTACACCTGCATCAACGTCTGGTGCAGGGGGTAGTCCTCGGCCAGCACGATCGACGCGGCGTGCGCCCAGTACTCGAACAGCCTGCGTTCGTCCCACAGCAGCGTGTCGAGGTCCGCGGGGGCGTAGCCGCGCACCCGGCTGCGCAACACGAGGTGATGGCTGTGCGCGACGACGCTGATGGGGTCGAGCTGGAGGCAGCGCAGGGTGTCGAGGGCTTCCGCGACGCTCGCCGCGCCCCGGGCGTCGAGGTGCTGACTGCTGACGGCCAATCGCCGGGCGTCCCGGGTGCGCAGTTCCACGACGGTGAACCTAGCGCGGCGCGCCCTGGCGGTGAAAATCACCGGGACGCGCGGGTGCTGCTCCTCGGGTTCGCTGGAGGTGCAGGTGCGGTGCCAGGGGAATGACCGGTGCCGCAGGTCGGTTTCGCTGTTGATCGGCGTGGCAGCGGACGCGGCGGAAAAGGGTTAGCGTGGCGGCGTTGCCGTACTTCCGCACACCGCACAAAGGACTGTCCACATGCGCCTGTCAACCCGTAACCAGCTCGCCGGCACCGTGTCGGACGTGAAGCCCGGCGCCGTCATGACCGTGGTGACCGTGCAGCTCGACGGGGGCCAGTCGGTGGTCGCCTCGATCACCAAGGACGCGGCGGAGGAGCTGGAGCTCGAAGTCGGCAAGCCGGTGACCGCGCTGGTCAAGTCGACCGAGGTCATGCTCGGCGTCGAGTGAGCTGAGTCCCGGCCCGGACCCGCTGACGTGGGGGTCCGGGCCCTTTTCCTGGTAATATCGTTTCATGCCGCAACGAAATGATCGCGTGGAGCTGGCCAGGGCGGTCATGGAGCTCATCGACGAGGGTCACCGCCGCATCTCGCGCCACCTCGACCTGACCCGCGTGCGTGTGCTGGGCACGGTCGCCGCACGGGGGCCGGTGCGCCCGAGCGTGATCGCGGCCGAGCTGGGTCTCACGGCGTCGGCGACGAGCCGGCACCTGGCGGCGCTGGAGGGGGCCGGGCAGGTCGAGGTCGAGCCGGATCCGGTGGATTCGCGGACGTTCCTGGTGCGGCAGACGGAAAGCGGACGAGCCGATGCGGAGGCGACGGTGGCCGCGGGGGTTGCGGTGTTCGCGGACGTGATCGCCGACTGGCCGGATGAAGACGTGGCGAAGGCGCGCGAGCTGATCACGCGGCTCAACGAGGCGTGGGCGAAGGGCGGAGAGGCCGCGTCGGCGGCTCAGGGCGGTGAGGGCCCGCGGTGGCGGAGGAAACGACGGGCGGCACATGAGGGGGATCAGTCATGACCACCATCGCGCGCAGCCGGGTGCCCGGTGCGGTCCAGGCCGTCCGGGTGTTGCTGGGTGTCGTCGCGGTGAGTCACGCGGTGGTGCCGCTGGTGATGTGGGCTCGGGAATCCGGATTGCGCGCCGAGATCGCGGCGGCGCACCCGGAGTTCCCAGCGGCGGAAGTCGGGCGGTCGGCCGGGATCGCGCTCGCGTCGGCCGCTGTGTTCCACGCGGTGCTGCTGGTGCTGTGCCTGCTGCCGGTGTGGCCGCTGGCCCGCGGCCGGGCGTGGGCGCGCCGGCTGGTCACCGTCTCGCAGCCGTTGAGCCTGGTGTTCAGCGTGGTGTCTTGGTCGTCCTCGGCGATGTTCCACGCGGTCATCCCGGTGGTCGGCGCGGTGCAGGTCGCCACGGTGGTCCTGCTGTGGGCGCCCGTGCCGGTCAGGGTGTTCTTCGCGCACGCGCGGAAGTGACGGTCGTCCTGGCCGCCGGGATCGCCGACAGCCAGGACATCAGATCCACCGTGGACTACAAGCCGCGCAACAGCCGCAGTGGCGACTCCACGCAGTCGGCCACGAATCGCAGGAAGCCGCCGGCGGTGCCGCCGTCGCAGGCGCGGTGGTCGAAGGCCAGGGTGAGCTCGGTGATCTTGCGCGGCACTACCTGGCCGTCGACGATCCACGGCCGGTCGATGATCCGCCCGATGCCGAGGATCGCGACCTCGGGGTGGTTGATGATGGCGGCGGAGCCGTCGACGCCGAACACACCGTAGTTGTTGATCGTGAAGGTGCCGCCGGTGAGCTCGGCGGGGGCCAGCGCACCGGAGCGGGCCCGCTCGGTGCGTTCGGCCACCGCGCCGGACAGCTGCTCGATCGACAGCTCGTGGGCGTCCGGCACGACGGGGACCACGAGCCCGCGGTCGGTCTGCGCGGCGAAGCCGAGGTGTACCGCCGACGGAATCACCAGCTCGTCGCCGTCGAGGTGCGCGTTGAGCTCGGGGAAGCGGCGCAGGCCCTCGACGGTGAACTTCGCCAGCAACGCGAGCAGGCTGATCTTCGGCGCGTTCGCGTCGGCGTTGAGGGCGGCGCGGGTATCGAGCAGGGCCGTGGCGTCGACGTCGACCCACACGGTCGCCTCGGGGATTTCCCGGCGCGAGCGGGCGAGCTTGTCGGCAACGGTTTTGCGGACGCCTCGCAAGGGGACGCGCCGCTCGTCGCCGGACGACGCGGGAGTGGCGGCGGCGGCGATGGCGCGCTCGACGTCGGCCCGGCTGATGATCCCGTCGGTGCCCGAACCGGTGAGCGCGTGGATGTCCACACCGGACTTCTGCGCCAGCTGCCGCACCAGCGGCGACACCACGCGCACGCGATCGTCGGCGGACCGGGGCGTCGGCGCGGGTACGGAGGCCGGCCGCCTCGTGCCGCGGCCGCGGCGGGTCCGGCGGGCCTGAGCCGCGCCGGTGCCGTAGCCGATGAGCACGTTGCCGCTGCCCTCGGTCGCTTCAGGCGTGGGCGTCACCACACCCGGTTCGACGAAGGCCGGCGCCTCTTCCACCGTGATCAGCGGGCTGCCGACGATCAGCACGTCTCCGGCCGCACCGTGCAGCGTCGCGACGCGGCCCGCGAACGGCACCGGCACCTCGACGCTCGCCTTGGCCGTCTCGACCTCGACCACCGCCTGGTCGACGGTCACCGTGTCGCCTTCCGCCACGTGCCACGCGACGATCTCGGCCTCGGTCAGGCCCTCGCCCAGGTCGGGCAGCTTGAACACGGCCATCACGCACCTCCGTCCGAAAGCGGGGCCGCGTCGTCCCACTGCAGCCGCTCGATCGCGTCGAGCACACGGTCGACGCTCGGCAGGTGGTGCTGCTCCAGGTTCGGGGCGGGATAAGGGATGTCGAACCCGCCCACGCGCAACACGGGGGCTTCCAGGTAGTGGAAGCAGGTCTCCGAGAGCTGGGCCGCGACTTCCGCGCCGTAGCCGCAGAACCGGCTCGCCTCGTGCACCACGACCGCGCGCCCGGTGCGGCGCACCGACGCGGCCACCGTGTCCAGGTCGAACGGCGCGAGGCTGCGCAGGTCGATCACCTCGGCGCGATAACCCTCTTCGTGCGCCGCCGCGGCGGCCTCGAGGGTGGTGCCGAGGGCGCCGCCGTAGGAGATCAGCGTGACGTCGGTGCCCTCGCGCCGCACGAGCGCGCGGTCCAGAGTGGACGAACGGTGGTCGAGCCGCGCCGGTTCCTTCTCCCAGTAACGCCGCTTGGGTTCGAGGAAGATCACCGGGTCGGGGCAGTCGATAGCCTGGCGCAGCAGCGCATACGCGTCGGCCGGCGTGGCCGGCGTGACGACGCGCAGGCCGGCGGTGTGCGTGTAGTAGACCTCGGACGAGTCGCAGTGGTGCTCGACGCCGCCGATGCCGCCGCCGTAGGGGATCCGGATCACGATGGGCAGCTCGACCGCGCCGCGCGTGCGGTTGCGCAGCTTGGCCAGGTGGCTGGTGATCTGCTCGAACGCGGGGTAGGCGAACGCGTCGAACTGCATCTCCACCACGGGACGCAGGCCGTTCATCGCCATGCCGATGGCCGTGCCGACGATGCCCGACTCCGCCAGCGGCGTATCGAACACGCGGGCCTCGCCGAAGCGGGCGGCGAGGCCGTCGGTGACGCGGAAGACACCGCCGAGCGTGCCGACGTCCTCACCGAACACGAGCACGCGCTCGTCCTCGGCCAGCGCGTCGGCCAGGGCGCGGTTGAGCGCGCCGGCCATCGTCACGGTGGCGGAGGCGTCCTCAATGGACTGGGTGGACGCGAGGGTGGCGGTCATTCTTGTGCTCCGGCGGCGAGTTCGGCACTGAGGTCCTGGGCTTGCCGGCGCAACGCGGCCGTCGGCTCGGCGTACACGTGGCGGAACAGGTCGGCCGGGTCGAGCACGGTGTCGACGTTCATGCGCTCGCGCAGCGCCGCCGCCTCGGCCTCAGCACGCGCGGCGATGTCCTCGCGCGTGGCGTCGTCGAGCAGGCCGCGGTCGGTGAGGTGCCGCTCGAGGCGCGCGATCGGGTCGCGCGTGAGCCAGGCCTCCACCTCGGCGCGGTCGCGGTAGCGGCTGGCGTCGTCGGCGTTGGTGTGCGACTCGACGCGGTAGGTGAGGGCCTCGATCAACGTCGGGCCACCACCCGCGGCGGCCCGCGCGACGGCCCGCTCCACCACGGCGTGCACGGCGGCCGCGTCGTTGCCGTCGACCAGCTCCGACGGCATGCCGTACCCCACACCCTTGTGCGCGAGCGAAGGCGCCGCCGTTTGCTTCGAGAGGGGGACGCTGATGGCGTACCCGTTGTTCTGCACCAGGAACACCACTGGCGCCTGCCACACGGCCGCGAAGTTCAGCGCCTCGTGGGTGTCGCCTTCGCTGGTGGCGCCGTCGCCGAGCAGCACGAGGGCCACGGTGTCCTCGCCCTTGGCCTTGGCGGCATGCGCGAACCCGACGGCGTGCAGCGTGTTCGTGGCCAGCGGCGTGCACTGCGGCGCGACGTTGGCGCGGTACGGGTCGTAACCGCAGTGCCAGTCGCCGCGCAGCAGCGTGAGGACCTCGACCGGGTCGACGCCGCGGGCGACCACGGCCATCGAGTCGCGGTAGGTCGGGAAGAGCCAGTCCTGCGGGCGCAGCGCGAGGATCGAGCCGATCTCCGCGGCCTCCTGCCCGCGCGCCGACGGGTGCACGGCGAGACGGCCCTGCTTGGTGAGCGCGGTGGCCTGCGTGTCGAAGCGGCGGCCCGACACCATCGCGCCGTAGAGGCGCAGCAGCACGTCGTCGGCCGGCATCGGCAGCGTCGCGCCCGCGGCGAGCGTGCCGTCGGAAGTGATGAGGCCCAGGGGCTCGTCGCTCGGCAGGAAGAACGACGCGGCGGTGCGTTCCGTGGTGGTCACCGGCAGCTCCGATCGGCGGGGACGGGAAAGACGTCTAACGCCGATCTTCGCTCTCCGCCGATCAGAGATCCAGACATCGAGGTCAAGTGTGGAACAATGGCAGCCGAGCTCGATCCGAGCCGGATGAATGGCTACGAGAGGTGCGGGGATGTCCGAGCCGGGTGGACGAATGGCGGCCGCGCTCGACGAGGTCGACCTCAAGCTGATCGCCGAGCTGAAGGCCGACGGCCGCGCGTCGATGCGCGCGCTGGCCGAACGCGTGCACATCTCGCGCGCGGGCTGCTACACGCGGGTGGAGCGGCTGCACCGCGAGGGCGTGATCACGGGCTACGCCGCCGTGACCGACCCGCGGCGGCTGGGCCAGGGGCTCGCGGCCTACGTGTACCTCAAGGTCACGCAGAACTCGTGGCGCACCGTGAGCGCGGACCTCAAGACCATTCCCGAGATCGAACACGGCGGCCTCGTCTCGGGGGACAATGATTTGATCCTCTTCGTGCGCACGCGCGACGCCGACAGCCTGCGCGACCTGGTCTTCGAACGGCTGCAGAACATGTTCGACGTGCTCTCCACGCACACCGTGCTGGTGTTCGACGAACTGTGACATGGCCCCGGCTCCGCCGGGGCGTGCGAGATCGCTGTGGTGTCTGCCCGCCTTCGGCAGGGCGTGCTAGATCGCCTTTGAGCCGGCGATCTCGCTGGTGGGTTACCGACCTTGCCGCATTTGTTAGTGGCGGCGTGGGAGCTGGTGGGTGAACTGCGACGCGTGGTTTCAGAACTGCGGCGGTAGGGCGGGGCCGGTGGTGCCGAGTTGTTCGGCCGCCACGACTTCCGGGACCGGCCACGTGATCCCCGGGGGCGGGAACTTCTGGCCGGTCTTCGCGAGGAAGTCCGCGGGCGGCTCGTAGATCGGCGGCTGGTTGCCGTCGGGGATCATGCTCTGCCAACCGGCGTCGCGGGTGCGGTCGGCGAACTCGTCCTGGATCCGTTTGAGCAGATCGGGTTGCGTGATGAGGTCCACGGTCGTCGCGGCGAGGTAGCGCGAGGCCGACAGCGCCGCCTGGTGGCCGATGTTGGTGGCCGCGGTGGCCGTGACCGCCCAGTTGTGGTTGGGCACGCCCGCCGGGAAGGTCGCGATGAGTGCCGTGACCTTCGGGGCCAGCCAGCTGACGTCGGCGGTGTCCGTGGACGGCCCGCCCAGGTACGTCGGGTCGGGGGCCGTCAGCGGGACGAGCGTGGTGGGCATCCCGATCTCCGGCTTGCCCAGGGACCGTTGCAATGCCTTGGCCAGGTCCTGGTCGGCATCGGTGAACACGGGCGCGCCGATCTTGACCATGTTGTCGTTGAGCAGCTCGGCCGCGACCTTGTTGCCCAGTGAGTTCCACGTGCCGGCGTGGAACTTGTGCACCAGCTTCGTCTGGCTGGCCTGCGCCGCGGCGTTGGCGCACGCCACGATCTTGTCGTAGAGCACCTGGGCGCGGGCCGGGCTGCCCTCGCGCACGAAGAACCAGATCGAGCACATGTCCGGCGTCACGTTGGGGGCGCCGCCGCCGTTGATGATCGCGTAGTGGAAGCGGCCGGACGGCGCAACGTTCTTCTCGCGCAGGTACTCGCTCATCGTCGCCATGAGCAGCGCGCCGTCGAGGCCGCTCTTGTTGCCCAGCGGTGTCGCGCCGTGGCCGGCCGCGCCGAGGAAGGTGAACGTGGCCGACATCAGGGCCGAAGTGGTGGTCCAGCTGGCGAGCGTCGAGGTGAACGGGTGCCAGTCGCAGTAGGCGTCGAGGCCTTCGTACAGGCCGGCCTTCGCGCTGTAGGTCTTGCCGACGAGCTGTTCCTCACCACTCGCGCCGAACACCTTGAGCGTGGCGGAAAGGCCGTTCTGCTGCATGGCTTTGCTCACGGCGATGGCGGCCCCGATCGAGCCGGCGCCGAGGGTGTTGTGCGCGTCGCCGTGGCCGGCGCCGTAGGTGGGGCCGTAGGCGTCGTAGTTGTACACGAGCGGATCGTGCTTCGAGACGCCGGTTTTCTGTGAAAGCCCTGGTAGTGCGTCGAATTCGGCGTTGAACCCGATCACCGGCTTGCCGGAGCCGTAGGTCGCCACGAACGCCGCCGGGAAGCCGCCGGCGCCCCACTCGATCGTGAAGCCGTTGCGCTTGAGCAGATCCGCCGAGTCGAGCGCGGAGTTCCACCCGCGCAGCGACAGCTCGGCGTGCGCCCAGACCTTGTCCGACAGCCCGGTCACCACACTCTCGTTGTCCCGCAGCCAGTTCAACGCGGTGGTCTTGCCCGGGCTGTCCTGCGCCAGTCCCGTCGGCGCGGTGTAGGTGGCCGGGTCGACACCGATCTTCTCGTCGTACCCCAGCGTCGCACCGAGTACCGGATCGGCGGTGTACATGGCGGCCAGCGTCGCGGCCCCCGTCGCGCCGAACGCCTGCAGCACCCGGCGGCGCTTCATCTGGTAGTCCGAACCCACGGAACTTCCCTCCCCTGAACGGAAAACGCGTCTGGGGAGATCTGACCGGGTGCGGCGGCCCGCCGGCAATGGTCCGGACAAAAGAAACGTCCGGCCGGGCGCACTTGGGCGCCCGACCGGACATCGGGAGTAGCTCAGTGGACCAAACCGGAACCCAGCGTGTGGCTGGTGAAGAAGTTCCAGATCACTTCCTGTGCCTTCACCGTCTGCGTCGCCGAGCCCGGGCCGCTGTCCACGAGCTCGCCGGGCCAGGTGTGGCCCGCGCCGAGGATGCGGTAGTGGGTGACGGAGGCGTTGACGAGGCAGTTCTGCCACGAGAACTGGATTACGTCGGAGCCGATCGGGGTCTGGACCGGCGCCGCGGCGCAGTGGTTGTGGTTCGCCCAGTTCTGGGCCCAGTCCATGAGGTAGGGGATGGGCTCGCTGTGGCTGGTGCCGCCGTTGTACTCGATGGTCGGGTCGGCCGTGCCGTGGAAGTCGACGATCGGGGCGGGCACGCTCGACGAGCAGCCCACCGTGGTGCCCGGGTAGAAGGCGCCGGCGATCGTGGCGAAGGCGGCGATGCGCATCGGCAGCTGACAGGCCAGCAGCGACACGAAACCGGCGCCGTTGGACTTGCCGGTGGCGAAGATGCGCAGCGGGTCCACGCACAGCGTCGACTGCAGGTGGTCGAGCAGGTCGCTGACGAAGCGGACGTCGTCGACACCGGCGGCGGCGTACGGGGCGCTCTGCCATGCGCGCTGGTCGTCGAGGCCCTTGGCGCCCACCGGGTAGACGGCGATGGTGTCGAGGCCGTCGATGCCGGAGAACTCCTCGATGTCGCTGCCGTCGCCCTTGCGGCCGTGGAACGCCATGACCACTGGCTTCGCGTGACCGGGCTGGTAGTTCGCGGGCAGGTGGATCAGGTAGTCGCGGGACATCCCGCCGGAGGTGATGGTCTGCGTGACCGTCTGCCCGAGCGGCAGATCGGTCGATTGCGCGGTGCAGCCCATCGAGGCCTGGGGGTAGTTGCGCGCGGACGGGGTCGCGGATGCCGTCTGGGGCACCACCGCCGTGGCGGTGAGCGCAAGCGCGGCGACAGCGGCGAGCTTGGCGAATCTCATTCAGAGCACCTCGTCGAGGAAGGACCGGAGCCGGTCACTGCGGGGGGACTCGAAGAACTCGGTGGGGTGGGCGGCTTCCACGAGCCGTCCGTGGTCGAGGAACACGACCTGCTCGGCGACCTCGCGGGCGAAACGCATCTCGTGCGTGACCACGATCATCGTCATGCCCCGCGATGCCAGGTCGCGCATCACGGCGAGCACGCCTTTCACGAGCTCGGGGTCGAGTGCGGACGTCGCTTCGTCGAACAACATCACCTCGGGGTTCATGGCCAGCGACCGCGCGATGGCCACGCGCTGCTGTTGTCCGCCCGAGAGCTGCGACGGCCGGCGGCTCTCGTAGGCCGACAGCCCGACTGCCGCGAGGTTCGCCCGGGCGGTCTCCACGGCTTCGTCGCGCGACACGCCCAGCACCTGCTGTTGAGCGAGCGTCACGTTGTCGAGCACCGAGTGGTGCGGGAACAGGTGGAAGTTCTGGAACACCATGCCGACGCGGGTGCGGATGCGGTCGACGTCGGCGCCCTTGTCGGTGATGGCCTCGTCACCGATGAAGATCCGCCCGGCCGACGGGATCTCCAGCAGGTTGGTGCAGCGCAGCAGCGTCGACTTGCCCGAACCCGACGGGCCGATGATGCACGTGGTGGTGCCGCCGGGTGCTTCGAGCACGATGTCGTGCAGCACGGGGGTGTTGCCGAAGCTCTTGTCGATGTGTTCGTAGCGGACGGTCGTGCCGGTGGTTTCGGTCATCCTCGCGGTTCCGGTCGCGGTGCTCGCCTGCGTCATACCAGTGCCTCCTCGGTCCGCACGGCCTTGGGCGAACTCGCCGCGGCGGGCCGGCCTTCGCGCATCCGCTTGTCCCACTTGTTCACCACGTAGGTGAGCGGCACGGTGATCGCGAGGTAGAACAGACCCGCGGCGACCAGCGGCGACAGCGAAGCGTTGTTGGTGGACGTGTCCTGCGCGATCGCGAACATCTCGCGCTGCCCGGCGGCCAGGCCCAGCAGGTAGACGAGCGCGGTGCTCTTGATGACCAGGATGAACTGGCCGGTGAGCGCCGGCAGCACGCGCCGGAAGCCGATGGGGATCACGATGAGCCGCATGGTCTTCGTGTGCGACATGCCCAGGCTGCGCGACGCCTCCACGATGCCCTTGTCCACGCTCTGGAAGCCCGAGCGGAAGATCTCCGCCATGTAAGCGCCTTCCATGAGCCCGATCGCGAGCGCCGCGTAGCCGTACGTCCAGTTGCCGAACATCGTGAGCCCGGCCAGCGGCAGGCCCTGGCCGATGAGGTAGATGCTCAGGATGTGGGGCAGGCCGCGCAGGATGTCGACGTACCAGCGGCACGGCAGGCGCAGGATCCGGAAGCGCGACATGAGGCCGCTGGCGAGGAAGATCCCGACCACGAGGCCGATCGCGCTCGCGAGCACCGTGAGGAACAGCGTGTTCAGCAAACCCTCCTTCAGCAGCGTGGGGAGCGTGCTGCCGATGAGGTCGAGGTCGAAGAAGGTGTCCCAGATTTGTTTCAGACCGTCCATGGAACTGTCCTTTCAGGACCCGTCAGCGGTCACGCCGGGGCGTTGCTGCATGCCGGGGTAGGCCTTGAGCATGTCGGCCGGGATCGCGACGCCCTTGGGGTTCCACTTGTCGAACAGCTTCGTGTACGTGCCGTCCGCGATCACGGCCTTCAGCGCGTCGTCGAGCGCTTTCTTCAGCTCGGGCTTGTCCTTGGCGACGGGGAACGCCGTCATGCCGCTGGTGATGGGCGGGGACGCCTGGTAGTCCGGGTGCTTCTCGAGCAGGTCGTTGGTGGTGGCGACGCCGGTGAACAGGCCGTCGACCTGGCCGGCCGTGAGCGCGTTGGAGCTGGCCGCGATGTTCGGGAACTCCTTCACCGTCACGGTCGGCACGCGCTTCTTCACCAGCGGGATCAGCTCGCTGCCGCGGGTGATGGCGATGGTCTTGCCGCCCGAGGCGTCCACAGTGGCCAGTGGCGCGCTCTTGCGCGAGATCAGCTGGGCCTGCCCGTAGTTCACCGCGGTGGTGAAGTCGGTGACCTCCTGGCGCGGCGGCGTGACGAGCGTGCCGAACGCGGCGGAGTCGTACTTGTGGTTGCGGATGTTGGGCAGCATGCTCGCGAAGTCGGTCGCCGTGTAGTCGGTGGTCACGTTCATCTTCGCCGCCATCGCCTGCGTGAGCTCGATGAGGAAGCCGGCGGGCTTGCCACCGTCGATGAACGAGGTCGGCTTGTCGTCGGAGCGGAAGGCGAAGTGGACCTTGCCGGGGGTGGCGGTGCCGAGGGCGTTGGCTGCCTGGTCGTCGCTGCCACCGCAGGCGGTCAGCGTGAGGCCGGCCGCGAGCACGAGGGTGGCCACTCCGAGACGGCGTCGGGTCGGGGCGGTCATGGCGTCTCCTGGGGAATGCGGGTGAGGGTGGGGGCGGACTGGCGTTCCGGCAGGTCGAGGAACTCCTGCAGGAAGCCGCTGATGCGCTCGACGGTGGCTTCCACCAGCCGAGCACCGATTTCGACGGACGACTTCGTGGCGTCGCCGAGCGTTCCGGTCTTGCTCAGGTCGTGATAGGACTGTGGAAAGTGGATCCCCGGCCGTGAGCGGCTGAGCTTGCCCGCCTGGTCGAGGTCGTCGAAGGTGGAGCTGCCGGGGGTGAGGCGCTCGGGCAGCACGAGGTCCGGGTCGGCGAACATCGCCTGCGAGGTCTCGATTTCGCTGGAGTGGCCCCCGATGCGGCTCTCGGACAGCTTCGCCACGAGGTCCGAGACCACGGGGGTGATGCCACTCCACGCGATGTGCAGGTCGGGCAGGTCGGTGCGCAGCCGCGTGACGGCGACCTCGACGGTCGCGTTGTTGCCGCCGTGGCCGGTGAGCACGTAGACCTTGCGCCAGCCGTGGCGGTGCAGGCTCGTGACGAGCTCCACGATCACCTGCTGCAGCGTGATCGGCGAGAGCGTGAGCGTGCCGGGGAAGGCCATGTGGTGCTCGGAGACCCCGACGGGGATCACCGGCGTCACCACGACCTTCGGCGAAAGCTCTTTCGCGACGAGGTCGGCGACGACCTCGGCGCGGGTGGTGTCGGTGCGCTGCGCGAGCCCGTGGCCGTGCTGCTCGGTGGCGCCGAGCGGCACGATCGCCACGGGGGCGTGGGGGCGCAGGTCGTCGATCTCGGGCCAGGTCAGGTCGGCGAGACGGTGGGAACGTGGTGCGATCGGCATGGTGTCTTTCCGGGTCATTCGGCCCGCCCCAGCTGGCGGGCCACTTCGGTGCGGAGCTGGTCGAGGTGGTGGCGGGTGTGTTCCTCCGCCGCGGCGGCGTCGCCGGCGCGCACGGCCTCGAAGATGGCGAGGTGCTCCTCGTAGTCGCGCCGGCGGTCCTCGATGAGGGCACGCAGGGCTTTCTGCTCCCGGCCGCGCGCGGCCAGCAGCGAGTCGACGACCTCGAACAGCACCTGGTTGCCCGAGCCGCCCGCGAGCTCGCGGTGGAAGTTCAGGTGCGGCCGGTGGTCGGTCTTGTCGCGCTTGGCCGTGTCGAGCGCGAGTTCCAGGCGCTGCAGGCTTTCCTCGCTGCGGTTGGTCGCGGTCAGCGCCGCGATGCCGGGTTCGATCGTGAGCCTGGCGTCGACGAGCTGCAGGATCAGCTCGTCCTTCATCGGCGCGGAGTTGGGGTTCGGCATCAGCGTGCGGTGGATCCCGTCGCCCACGTAGATGCCCGAGCCGTGGCGCATGCGCACCGCGTCGGTGGTCTGCAGACGGCGCAGCGCTTCCCGGATCGTCGGGGTGGTCACGGAGAACCGCTCGGCCAGCACCCGCACGGTCGGCAGGCTGTCGCCCGGCGCCAGTCGCTCGTCGGCGATCAGCTCCAGCAGCCCCTCCACGAGCTGCTCGGACAGCCCCGGCTTCGGGTGCGCTTCGGTCATCGGTGACTCCGTTCTGCGAGTGAATTGACTAAATCACTTGCTCAATTTGAAGTCAAGGATTTTGTGTAGAACGGAGATAAGTGCAGGTCAGAGCGTTTCTGGGGCTACGCGGCGCCGGCGGTGGCGAGACGGCGCACGGCAGCGTACTTGGCCGCGAGTTCGAACGCCTTGAGGTCCGGCGTCGGCCGGCCGGCGGCTCGGCCGAGCACGAGCGTGGTGCCGGCCTGGCCCACGACCGGCACGGCGACCACGGCGTCGCCGACGCGGCTGGTGGCGCTGTGGCCCACGACCACCACGAGCTCGCCGAGGGCCACGCGGTCGACGATCTCGTCGAGCGAAACCGGCGGGCACGACTCGCGGTAGGCGTCGATCCGGCGCAGTTCCTCGATCGGCACGGCCGCGCGCGCCGCCAGCGGGTGGGAGATCGGCAGCAGTGCCACGGGTGACTCGACGGCCGGCTCCGTGGTCGCAAGCCCGGTGGCGTCGGCGGACGCGCAGAAGAGCGCGACGTCCGCCGAACCTTCGCGCAGGGCTTGGGTTTGGTCGTTGGTGAACAGCAGCTCGATCGGCGCGGCGGCGGGCCGGCGGGCGTAGGTCTCGAGCACGTCGGACAGCAGTCCCGCGCCGGTGCCCGAGCGCACGGCGACCACGAGCCGCGCCGGCCGGGCGGCCCGCTGCACCCGGCGCACGGCCGTGTCCACGGCGGCCAGCGCCACGCGGCTCTCGGCGAGGAACACCTCGCCGGCCTCGGTGAGGGAGACGCGGCGGCTCGTGCGGTCGAACAGCCGCACCCCCAGCCGCCGTTCGAGCCGGGCGATCGCGCGCGACAGCGGAGGCCCCGCGATGCCGAGCCGCTCGGCCGCGCGGGCGAAGTGCAGCTCCTCGGCCACCGCGACGAAGTAGGCGAGCTCGCGCGTCTCCAGGCGATCCATACCTCCGGGGTAATGATCGACCGCCGGTCGGTCATCGTTTCGCAGGTCACGCGGGAGTTGGCTGGAGTTCGTCCCGCCAGAGAAAAGACTCAAAGCCATGAGTTCCGAACGCGCGGTCCAGGAAGTCCTGGCCCGCCACGTCCGTGCGACCGACCGCCGTGACGGCGCCGTGCAGGGCGCCCTGTTCACCGACGACGCTGAGGTGCGCCTCCACATCCCCACCGGACCTGATTCCTACGAGCAGCTCGGCGAACCGCTGATCGGCGGCGCGGGCGTGCGCTACGCGGTGGAGAACTTCATGGCGCCGCACCCGGAAGGCGGCACGAGCCACCACGTGACGGCCGACCACCTGATCGAGGTTTCCGGCAACCGCGCCCGCCTTTCGGCGCAGTTCGTGATGTTCGAGGTGCGGGCCTTGCCGGAGCCGATGGTGCGGCCGGCGGAAACGGGCTACTACGAGACCGAGCTGCGGCTCGTGGACGGCGAGTGGCGGATCTCGCGCCACGGCGTGCTCAACGACCTGCTCCCGGTGGGGATGCGGTCGTGAAAGCCGTGGTGCACCGGCGCTTCGGCGGTCCGGAGGTGCTCGAGGTCGTGGACCTGCCCGACCCGAAGGTGAACACCGACGGGGTGCTCGTGCGTGTGAAGGCGGCGGCCGTGAACCCCGCGGACCTCGGTGTGCAGGCGGGAGCACTGGCGGACGCGGTTGGAGACGTACTTCCCGGCCGTGCCGGGGTGGGACATCGCCGGGGTCGTGGAGCGCGCGGGTCCCGCCGCGACCGAGTTCGCGGCCGGCGACGAGGTGATCGGGTACGTCCGCGGGGACGTCGCCCACCGCAACGGCGGGTACGCGGAGAAGGTGGCCGCTGATGTCCGGACGTTGGCGCACAAGCCTTCCGGGCTGTCGTGGGAATCGGCGGCCGCATTGCCGCTGGGTGCGCTGACGGCGTTGCAGGCCGTGCGGGCGCTGTCGTTTTCGCCGGGGGAAACCTTGCTGGTGCACGCGGCGGCCGGCGGGGTCGGTTCTCTCGCGGTGCCGATCGCGGTGTCGGGTGGGGTGCGGGTGATCGGGACGGCTTCGGCGGCCAACCACGCGTACCTGCGTTCGCTGGGGGTGCTGCCGGTTTCGTACGGCCCGGGGTCGGCGGCCCGGGTTCGCGAGCTGGCACCCGAAGGTGTCGACGCGGTGCTGGACACCGCCGGGCGGGGCACGCTTTCGTCTACTTCGGACTCGGCTCGTTCCGGTGCCCGGGTGGCGTCCATTGTGGAATTCACCTTTCCGGGCACGATCCCGGTGTTCGCCCGGCTCGACCAGCGTGACCTCGCAACCGTGGCCGAGCTGGCCGCGGCTGGCACGTGGTCGGTGCTGGTGGCGCGGACGTTCCCGCTGGCGGAGGCGGCCGAGGCGCAGCGGTTGCCGGCCGGGGGACACGCGCCCGGGAAGGTCGTCCTGGTGCCGTGATCCGCGGCCTTCGGGGTGAACCGGAGCACTCTCCGAATCGGGGTCCGACGCGCCGAGCCGGTGACAGTGTTCACCCCGCCGGGTGGATTTCGCCGCCGTCCTCCGCGGGAAACCCTTGCTCCGGCAGGAAAACCGGATGATGATCGCTCAGTCGGGTTCGGTGCGGGCGTGGTTCACTCGGCGCCGGTACTCAGGAAGCGAGTCGAACCATGTTGCGCATCACGGCGCCGGGCTGGAGCGTCCACGTCGGGGACACCGAGGTGATCTTCGGGCGCACCCTGCGGCCCGGTGAGGGTGAACCGGACCTGCCGCGGGTCTGGGCCGGGCGGGGGCTGGGGCTGCCCGACGACGGCGTGCCCGCGTTCGTCGGCGCGCTCGGCGAGGTGATGGCGACGTCGCAGTTCTGGCACGCCCGCCGGTCCGGGGCGGGCCGGGGCAGCGAGCAGATCTGGTCGGTTCCGCTGACGCGCAACGGCTTCACCTACGTGACCGGCCCGTGCGGGCGGTGGAACAACACCGCGGGGCACCGGCCGGCCGAGACGTTCGCGGTGGCGCTGGCCGACGTCCGCGGGCTGCGGATCCGGCTGGCGGCGCACCTGCACACGGGGTGAGCGTTCAGGTGCGGGGCTTGACCAAGAAGACGGCGTGGCAGATGTGGCTGTCGACCGGGCCGGTCTGTTCGGTGACCGCGTAGCCCGCGCGTTCGTACATCGTGATGTTGCGCTTGCTCGCGGCGCCGGTGAACAGCTCGAAACGCGCCGCGGTCGACGGAGCCTGGCTCTCCGCGTGCGCCAGCAGCCGCCTCCCCAGACCACGGCCGGCGAGGTCCGGCGCGACCATCAGGCGGCCGATCTCCCAAGCGCCGTCCTCCTCCCGTGCCCGCACGGAGCCCACCAACCGCGGGCCCTGGCGCACGACCCACACCCGCCACGTCGTGATGCCTTCGCGGACCTCGCCGAGGGTCTCGTGCAGAGCGGGGATCTCGAGGGTGTTGTTGAGCAGGGCTTCCTGGACCCAGCAGCACCGCTGCAGCACGAGCAGCTCGGCGGCGTCGTCGGTGGTGGCTTCGAGGAGGCGGGTGTCCGGCGGTGGGTTCACGGTGCCTGTCTAGCGGCCGTGGGGGTCGGGGCGCAATCGACTTGTCGGCATCGCGGAAGCCGGTTCGTGGCCGGGGTCCGGGCAGGATGGCGCGCGTGGGTGTTACCTGCTGCCCGAGTGGTGACGGGAGCTCGGCGACACTGGAGGGCATGAACTTCGAGGCACTCCGCGCGTTCGTCGCGGTCGCGGAGGAGGGGCAGTTCCGGCTTGCGGCCGGGCGGCTGGGGATCAGCCAGCAGGCCGTGTCGAAGCGGGTGGCGGGGCTGGAGGGCGAGCTGGGTGTGGTGCTGTTCGAGCGGGTGACTGCGGGGGCGGCGCTGACCGTGGACGGGCGGACGTTCCTGCCGCGCGCGAAGGCCGTGCTCGCAGCCGTGGCCGAGGCCGTGGAGTCGGTGCGGCCGGAGACGCGGCCGTTGCGCGTCGACGTGCTCGGGCGGCGGCTGGCGGCGGCCGAGCTGTTCCGGGAGTTCCACCGGGAGCACCGCGAGGTGCCGATGGAGATGCTCACGTCCAGCGGCGCCGCCGAGACGCTGCGCGAGCTTTGCGCGGGCGCGGTCGACGCCGGGTTCACGTACCTGCGCGAGCCGCCGGCGGACCTGACGCACGAGTACGCGTACCTCGAACCGTTGCAGATCGTGGTCGGGCCGGGGCACCCGCTGGCGGGGCGGCGGGAGGTGCGGCCGGTCGAGGTGGCCAAGTACCGGGCGTGGGTGCCGGGCATCCGGCGGGGCAGTGAGTGGGAAGGGTTCTACGCCGAGCTGTCGGCGGAGTTCGGGGTGGACGTCGACCCCACGGGGCCGAACTTCGGGCTGGAGGCATTGCTCGACACGCTGGCGGAGTCGCGCACGCTGCTCACGTTCGTCGGCGAAAAGATCCGCATCGCGTGGCCCGAACGGCACGACCTGCAGCGCATTCCGGTGGTTGATCCCGTGCTGTGTTACCCGTGGTCACTGGTGTGGCGCCGGGGGACCGGTCATCGCGGGCTGGCGGAGCTGGTCGCGTTCGTGCGGCGGGGGTGGACGACCCCGGCCGAGCCGATGTGGGTGCCGGGGCACGTGCGGCGCGAGCTGGTCACGGGCGCGCGATCATCGTGAACTCGGTGCCGAACGGATCGTTCGCGAGCACCATCCGGCCATACGGGGTGGCCTCGACGGAAGCGACTTCGCCGCCGGCGTCGCGCACTTTGCGGGCCGAGGTGTCGGCGTTCGCGACTTCGAACGTCGTGGCCCAGGCCGAGGCGGGGGCGTCGGCGAGGGCGAAGACGCCGCCGATCTCGTGGCCGTCGGGACGGCGCAGGAAGGTGAAGTCGGCGTCGGGCAGGTCGGCGTTGCCGTCGAGGGTGAAGCCGAAAACGGTGCGGTAGAACTCACGCGCGACGGGTCCCGCCGGGGTGACGAGGTCGTTTCGCACGAGGGCGTCGGGCTCGTTGACGAGGCGGGCGCCGGGGAACGCGCGGCCTTGCCACAGGCCGAACCGCGCGCCCGACGGGTCCACGGCGACGGCGGCGCGGCCACGGTCGGAGACGTCGTGTGGTTCGCGCACGACCGTGCCCCCGGCGGCGGTGACGGCGGCGGCGGTGGCGGTGCAGTCGTCCGTCGCTAGGTACACGTCCCAGCCGGCGCCGGGATTCTGGTGGAGGCCGGCGACGGGGAGACCGCGTAGGAGGCAGTCACCGCCGTCGAAGGTCCAGCCGAAGACGGCGCCGTAGAAGGCCCGCGCGCGGCGGAGGTCGGGCACGGCCAGGTCGATCCACGTCGGCGTGCCCAGGGGCTGGTTCGTGTCGACGGTGCTCATCGGGTTTCCTTTCGACGGTGCTCTCGACCGTAGAACCCCATCAGGTCAGTTTTCGGCCGGAATTGTCCGGTTATTGTGGTGGTCCGCGACGGAAGGGGTGCCCGATGGCCGAGCTGGTGCGGACCGACGGCGGGGTGGATCTCGTGCTGCGCCGCACGTTCGCGGCGACACCCGAGGACGTGTGGGCCGACGTGACGCGGCCGCATCGCACGGCGCTGTGGTTCGGGCCGTGGGAAGGCGAAGGCAGGCCCGGCAAGACGATCCAGGTGCAGCTGGCGTTCGAGGACGGCAAGCCGTGGACCACCATGCGGATCGAGGCGTGCGAGGCGCCGCGACGGCTGGCGTTGCTGGGCACCGAGGACGCGGGCGGGTGGCCGATCGAGCTGCTGGTGTCCGAAGTGGAGGATGGCACCGAGCTGCGGCTGGTGCACCACCTGACCGGCACCGACGGCATCGGCGAGATCGGTCCCGGCTGGGAGTACTACCTCGACCTGCTGGTGGCCGCGCGGGACGACACGGCGCGCCCGTCGTTCGGCGACTACTACCCGGCGCTGAAGGAGCGGTTCGAGGCGTTGCGGGCGTGATCCAGCAGGTGGAAACCAGTGGCACAACCACCGGCTGCCAACGCATTCTGGAGTGTCGCCCCTACTACGAAATGGCAGGCAGCATGAGCTCGTCGCCCCTCGACAACCCGGCGTGGGCAGCGCTGACCGGGCCACAGGCGCACCTGGCCGAGCAGAAGGGCCAGGTGCTGCGGTTTCCCGCGGACGTGGCGCCGTTCGTCGCCCTGCCGGATCGGCCGGACGGCAACGTCTGGCACGACATCGCCGACCTCGTCGGGCCCGGCGGCACGGCCGTGATCGCCGGCGCGACCGATTCCCCGCCCGAGGGCTGGCCGGAGGCGCGGGCGATCCCGGGCGTGCAGCTCGAAGGCAGCGGCCTGACGGTGGCTCCCGACGAGGAAGCCGTGCGCCTCACTGAAGCCGACGTGCCCGAGATGCTCGACCTCGTCGCCCGCACCCGGCCCGGCCCGTTCCTGCCGCGCACCCTCTCACTCGGCACCTACCTCGGCATCCGCCGCGCCGGCGCCCTCGTCGCGATGGCCGGCGAGCGGTTCCACCCGCCCGGCTGGACGGAGATCAGCGCCGTCTGCACGGACCCGGCGTTCCAGGGCCAGGGCCTGGCGGCGCGGCTGATCCGCGCGGTCGGCGCCGGCATCCGCGCACGGGGCGACGTGCCGTTCCTGCACACCGCGGAGGCGAACGTCGGCGCGATCCGGCTCTACGAGCACCTCGGCTTCAGGCTGACCCGCAAGCTGGTGTTCCTCGACGTGCAGTCACCCGCGGAGCAGCCGTTTCCGACGACTGGCGGGAATCCGGTGGAACACGGCGATCCAGCCGGTTCCGGGCGGTGAAACGCGAGGGCTAGCGTCAGGTCCGTGAGCAAAGTCTTCCTCTCGATCCACGTGCTCGCGGCGATCCTCGCCGTCGGGCCCGTGGCCGTGGCCGCCAGCATGTTCCCCGCCGCGCTGAAGCGGGGTGATCGCTCGACGCTCGCTCTGCTGCACCGGATTTGCCGCGTGTACGCCTGGGTGTCGATCGCCGTGCCGGTGTTCGGCTTCGCCGTGGCCGGGACGATGAAGGTGACCGGGCAGACGTGGGTGCTCGTCTCGATCGCCCTGACGGCGGTGGCGGCGGTGGTGCTGGTGGCGTTCGTGCTTCCGGGTCAGCGGGCGGCGTTGGCGGATTCTGTGTCCGCTGTGCCCGATGGGCCGGTTGCCGTCGACACCCGCCTCGCCGGGCGGCTGGCCATGACGACGGGGGTGTTCAACCTGCTGTGGGCCGTGGTCACGGTGCTGATGATCGTGCGGCCGGGCTCGTCTACCGGCGTGTGAGGCCCGCCAGTACTTCCGCGAGCTCGCCCGCCCGCACCAGCGGGCCGAGGTGGCTCGCGTCGAGTGAGTGTACGTCGAACGGATTGGCCGGCGTGAGAGCGTCGGCCTCCTCGATGAACCGATCCTGCAACGCGAGCGGCAGGCTTTCGTCCCGCGTGAGCCGCACGTAGGTGTGCGCCACCCGTCCCCACGCTTCCGCCACGACCCGATCATTTCCGGCGTCGAGGGTCTCGTCGGGGTCCATCCCGGCGAGGAACGACAGCAACTCGGCGTCCGTCCCGTCGGCGAGCAACGCCCTCTTGAGCGCGGCGAGGTGGGCCGGGTCGGCGGAGCGCCAGTTCATGCGCACCACCCCGAGCTGAGCGGGATCGCCCGCCAGCACCTTCGCCGCCTCCGCCAACGCTGGCGACGCGTACGCCGGGTTCCGCGAGTAGTCCGCGGGCGTCCCGTCGACGCAACACCACGCCGACACGTACACGGTTCTCTCCAGCAACTCCGGCACCGCGTTGGCGACACTGGTCACCGTCAGCCCCCCACGACTGTGGCCGACGAGTATCACCGGGCCGTGCTCCCGCACTCGCCGCACGACATCTGTCACGGACGCCACCGCGTCGGCGTGCGTGACCCCATTGAGCGGCGACGGCTCCGTGGCGAATGTCGCCAGGTCCTGCGCTTGGTACGCCACCGAGAACCCCGCCGCCCCGTGCCCGGGCAGGTCGACGGCGAGGGAGCGGTGACCGCGCAGGGCGAGTTCGCGCTGGAGCGCGGAGAAACAGCGGCTGGTGGCGTTGGAACCGTGGATGAGGACGAAGGTGGGGGCCATGTCGGCGATTTTGCCCGACCTCGCCGCGAGCTCGCTCCGACCTCGGTTGAGCAGGGCCCGGTTGAGCAGGGCCCGGTTGAGCAGGGCCCGGTTGAGCAGGGCCCCGGTTGAGCAGGGCCCGGTTGAGCAGGGCCCCGGTTGAGCAGGGCCCCGGTTGAGCAGGGCCCCCGCCCTCCTCGGGCAGGGTTCCGGCAAAGTCGTTGTGGTGTTTAGGGGTGGATGCCGAGCAGGGTGAGGGCTCGGGTGGGGTTGCGGGTCATGTGGCGTAGTCCG